>JAVVFE010000167.1:0-7040 GCA_032251175.1 Thermohalobaculum sp. | reverse complement strand
TGGAAGGCCGCGGCCATCAGCGGCGCCTTCGCCCCCGAACCTTCCGCCAGCCGCGCGGCCAGCGCGTCCACCTGCGGCGCCTCGTGGCGCAGCGCCTTGGCCAGCCGCACCATGCCGTTGCCGTGCCCGGCCGAGCCGAACAGGCACGGGATCACCCGGCTTTCCGCCAGCACCCGCGCGGCGATGCCGAACACCGGCCCGCCCTCGGGCTCGCGGTCCTCGATGATCTGCTCCAGCAGCCAGTCGTCGAAATCGGCCAGGTGCTCGAGCAGTTCGATCCGCGCCTCGTGCTCGCGCTCGGCCAGGTCGGGCGGCAGGGCAATCAGCGCCGAGGGCTCGCCCTCGCGGTATTTCCAGGCGCGCTCGGAAATCAGGTCGACCGCGCCCACCACGCGGTCGCCCTCGCGGATCGGCACCTGGCGCAGGCAGATGACGTGGCTGGCATAGTCCTGCAACCCCGCCACGATGTCGCGCACCCGGGCGGTGGTCTCGTCCATGCGGTTGATGAACAGGATTGCGGGCACCCCCGCGGCCTCGACCGCGCGCAGGTAGGGCGCGGCCAGCACCGCCTGCGCGGGCTCGGGCGAGACGCAGACGATCGCGGCATCGGCCACGCCCAGCGCGTTCACGCTCTCCTGCAAGAACTCGATCGAGCCGGGGCAGTCGATCGCCCACCACGGCTCGTCCGACCAGGTGAAGCCCACGATGCGCGGATCGGCGGGAGAGGACGCGGCACCCGGCGGGCTCTGGCCCTCGAGCCGGCAGAAGCGATCGACCAATGTCGATTTGCCGGTGCCGGGCGCACCGATGACCGCAACGCATCGCGCCATGACGTCTCCCCCTTCGTGTTCTGGTGTCTCGTGGTGCCGAGCCCGTCCGAAGCCTCCGTCGCCCGCCGCGCGAAAGCCCGGCCCGGCATCCAGTAAAGCGCGCGAAAGCCCGGTTGAACACCCCCCATGGCGGCGCGCCCGGCTTGATCCGGGGGGCGTCCCGGGTCTATGGACTGGGGGGACAGTGGGCGCATCCCGCGGGATCGCCCGCCTCCCGCCACGCGCGCCCCCGGGCGGCGCGCGACGGGATCCGCCAAACCCGACGCGAGCATCCGACGAGGAGACCCCCATGCTGGACCGCACCGACCTCAAGCAGTCGCTCGGCGACCCGTCGCTCCTGACCGACAAGGCGTTCATCGCCGGCGAATGGGTGGGCGCGGGCACCGGCCCGACCTTCCCGGTCACCAACCCCTCGACCGGGGCGAAGATCGTCGACCTGCCCGATCTCGGCTTCGCCGACGCCCGCCGCGCGATCGACGCGGCCGAGATCGCCCAGAAGGACTGGGCCGCGCGCACCGGCAAGGAGCGCGCGTCCGTCCTGCGCAAGTGGTTCGACCTGATGGTCGCCAACGCCGACGACCTCGCTGCGATCCTGACCGCCGAGATGGGCAAGCCGCTCGCCGAGGCGAAAGGCGAGATCATGTATGGCGCAAGCTTCATCGAATGGTTCGCCGAGGAAGCCAAGCGCGTCTATGGCGACATCATCCCCGGCCACCAGCGCGACAAGCGCATCGTGGTGATCAAGCAGCCGGTGGGGGTCGTGGCCTCGATCACGCCATGGAACTTCCCCAACGCCATGATCGCCCGCAAGGTCGGCCCGGCGCTCGCGGTCGGCTGCGCGTTCCTGTCGAAGCCCGCCAAGCAGACGCCGCTCTCGGCGCTCGCGATGGCCGTTCTCGCGGAGCGGGCGGGCGTGCCCAAGGGCGTGCTCTCGGTCATCACCTCGGCCTCGTCCGCGAAGATCGGCGAGGAGTTCTGCGCGAACCCCAAGGTGCGCAAGCTCACCTTCACCGGCTCGACCGAGGTGGGCCGCATCCTGATGCGCCAGGCCGCCGACCAGATCATGAAGACCTCGATGGAGTTGGGCGGCAACGCGCCCTTCATCGTGTTCGACGACGCCGACCTCGACGCCGCGGTCGAAGGCGCGATGATGTCGAAATACCGCAACAACGGCCAGACCTGCGTCTGCGCGAACCGGCTCTACGTGCAGGCCGGGGTCTACGACGCCTTCGCCGAGAAGCTGGTGGCCGCGGTGAACAGGATGAAGGTCGGCGACGGCTTCGAGGACGGCGTGACCACCGGCCCGCTGATCGACATGGCGGCTGTGGCCAAGGTCGAGGAACACATCGCCGACGCGGTGTCCAAGGGCGCGAAGGTCGTGACGGGCGGCAAGCGCCACGCGCTCGGCGGCTCGTTCTTCGAGCCCACCGTGCTGACCGGCGTCACCCCCGACATGGCGGTGACGCAGGAGGAAACCTTCGGCCCGGTCGCCCCCCTGTTCCGCTTCGAAACCGAATCGGATGTGATCGCCCAGTCGAACGACACGATCTTCGGCCTCGCCTCCTACTTCTACGCCCGCGACCTCGGCCGGGTCTGGCGCGTGGCCGAGGCGCTGGAATACGGCATCGTCGGCATCAACACCGGCATCATCTCGACCGAGGTGGCCCCCTTCGGCGGCGTGAAGCAGTCCGGCACCGGCCGCGAGGGCTCGAAATACGGCTGCGACGACTATCTCGAGATCAAGTACATGTGCATGGGCATCTGACGCCCACGGATCCCGCGTGCCGCCCCCCCGGGGGCGGCGCGCTGCTGGCTCAGCCCGGGTTGCGGGCCGAGATCACCCACGAACTCGACGCCATCCACACCCCGTCATCGGTGACATGGGGGCGCAGAAGCTTGCGCAGGTCGGCCCTGATCGCGCCGTCGCGCTCGACGGCAAGCGCACCCGCCTCGCGCACCACCTCGCCAGCGGGGCCAAGCGCGATCTGGAAGCCGATCGAATCCTCGACGTCGTCGCCCATGCGCACCTGCGCATCGACCCGCTCGAAGGCGATCTCGTCGTAGCCCGCGGCCCGCATCTGCCCCTCGACCATCTCGCGATTGGCCATCGAGAACGGCCCGGGCCCGCAGGTCTGGGCGTCCGCCCCCGGCGCGGGCAGATGGCGCAGCACCACGTCCTTCGCGGCCGAGAGCCACGGGTTGTCCGCCCGGTCGCGCCACACGATATGCGTCATCCGCCCGCCCGGCTTCAGCGCCCTGCGCATGTTCTTGAGCGCGGCCACCGGGTTCGAGAAGAACATCGTCCCGAAGCGCGAGAACACCATGTCGAAGTCGCCCGCAAAGGGATGGCGTTCGACATCGGCGGCGACGAACTCGATATTCCCCAGCCCGCGCTTGGCGGCATCCTTGCGGCCGTAGTCGAGAAACGCGTCGCAGCAGTCCATCGCGACGACATGGCCTTTCGGGCCGACGCGCTCGGCCAGCATGCAGGCCGTGTCGCCAAAACCCGCGCCGGCATCGAGCACCCGCTCGCCCGGGCGAATGTCCAGCCGTGGAAAGATCGCGTCCGAATGGTGCGACAGCCCGCCCACCAGCACATGTTTCCACGCAACGAATTTCGGCACCAGAACGCTGTTCCAGAACTTGACGAAGTCCGAGTCGTCCTGGTGTTGATCGGTCGCGGTCATCGGGAGTCTCCTCCTGTCATACGCAATGGCTGCGGAACCGGCCCAATCTACCACGCAACGTCAATCGGAAGTGGAAAAACGCGGCGCCACCGCATAGCCCGCGCAAAGCGCCTGAACCACGGGCGCGGGGGTCAGAACCTCAACCGTCCCGGCGGGCAGCGGCTGCGGCCCGTCGTATCCCCCCGCCTCGCGCCACGGCCGCAGCGCCCCGTCCCACAGCAGCGCCGCGCGCCCCTCGCGCCGCACGAAAACCCCGTCCGGCAGACCCCTTGCCTCGGCCCGGTGCGTCACCTGCCGCCGGTCCCGCGTCACCCGCGCCCGGTGCAGCACCCGGTCGCGCTCCACCGGCCCCGCGCCCGGCAGCCCCGCCGCCTCCCAGGCCGCCATGAAGCGGCGGTAGTCGGAACGACGGCACTCGCCGCAGGGCCGGTGCCCGGCCGCCAGCGCCACCGCCTCGTCCCAGAAGAACAGCGCCGTCCACCGCCCCGGCGGCATGATCGGGCGCCACCGCCCGCGAAACTCGGTCAGGCAGCACACCCAGTTCGCATGCCGCCAGCGCGCCGCCCCCAGCCGCCCCTCGGCATCGTGCAGGCAGCCGCGATTGCCGGTGAAGGCGCCGCGCCAGGCGGCCGCGACGATCTCGCCGGTTGGAAGAACCCGATTCTGATGGAGCATGCCCTGCCTCCCGACGCCGCCGCCCGACCGGTCAGCCGGTCTCACCGGGCCGCCGCAGGCAGACTCGGCATTGGCAGAACGCCACGATGGCGGCTCAGCCCAACCCCGCCTCGGCCGCGATGGCGGCGCGCGATTTCCGCGCCCGCTCGGTTGCCGACTTCAACTGCCCGCAGGCCGCCAGGATGTCCTCGCCCCGCGGCGTGCGCACCGGGCTGGCATAGCCCGCGCGGTTGACGATCTCGGCGAAGGCCTCGATCCGCGCCCAGTCCGAGCGTTCATAGACCGCTCCCGGCCAGGGGTTGAACGGGATCAGGTTGATCTTGGCCGGGATGCCCGCGATCAGTTGCACCAGCCGCTTGGCGTCGGCGTCCGAATCGTTCACGCCCTTCAGCATCACATACTCGAACGTGATCCGCTCGGCGTTCGACAGGCGCGGATAGGCCCGGCACGCGGCCAGCAGTTCCCTCAGCGGCCACTTCCTGTTGATCGGCACCAGCACGTCGCGCACCTCGTCGGTGGTGGCGTGCAGGCTGATCGCCAGCAGCGTCCCGGCCTCCGCCCCCCAGCGCGGGATCTCGGGGACCACGCCACTGGTGGACAGCGTGATCCGGCGCCGGCTCAGCGAAAGCCCCTCGCCATCCATCGCGATCAGCATGGCGTCGCGCACGGCGTCGGCGTTGTACAGCGGCTCGCCCATCCCCATCAGCACGATGTTCGAGATCAGCCGCCGCTCGGCCGGGCGCTCGCCGGCCTTGGGCCACTCGCCCAGATCGTCGCGCGCCACCAGGATCTGGCCCACGATCTCGGCCGCGGTCAGGTTCCTCACCAGCTTCTGCGTGCCCGTGTGGCAGAAGGTGCAGCTCAGCGTGCAGCCCACCTGAGACGAGACGCACAGCGTGCCGCGGTCCTCCTCGGGGATGTAGACCGCCTCGACCTCGTGCCCGCCGGCGATGCGCAACAGGTATTTGCGCGTGCCGTCGCGGCTGATCTGGCGCGTCACGATCTCGGGCCGCTCGACCTTGAAGGCGGCGGCAAGGTCGGCGCGGAACCCCTTGGCGAGGTTCGTCATCGCCTCGAACTCGGCAACCCCGCGGTGGTAGATCCACTGCGAAAGCTGCCCCGCGCGCATCTTCGCCTGCGCCGCCGGCACCCCCGCCTCGACCAGCGCCGCCTGCATCGCGGGCCGGCTCAAGCCCACCAGATTGACCAGCCCGCCCGCCGCCTCGCGCCGCGGCAGGGTGGCGAAATCCGGCTGGATCGCCGTCGCCCGGGGGGTCTGCTGTGCCGTCTCGCTCATCATGCCTTCGCCTGGCCCACGCCCGCATCGGCGCGGCCGCCATGCCGCGCCGCCAGAACATAAGGGCCCTTCCCCGCCGGGGAAAGGCCGTGGCCTCTACCACATCCCACCGCGCGGCACCATCGCCGCGCGCGCCTCACTTGGGCCGCGTGCGCCTCACTTGCAGCGGGCCTGCGCCGCCTCCAGCGCGGCGGTGAAGCCCAGCAGCGAGAAGGTGTCGGTCGTCGTCGTGCCGCGCGACGAGGTGCCCTTCAGCTCGACCTGCGCGCCGCCCTTGAACACGCCGATCGCCTTCGCATCCTCGTCGGACGACTTGAACCAGGCATTCTCGCCGTCGGTGAACATCGTGATCGCGGTCGCGCCCACCTTCGCCTCGACATTCGACCCCGGCCGGAACGGATAGCCGGCGATGTAGGACACCTCGTTCTTGACGCCGTCCGCCGGGCGCACCGCCACCATCAGGAAGATGTCGCCGCGCTTCACCTGCACCTGCTGCCCGCCGCGCACCGCCGACGTCTTCAGCGGCTGCGAGACGATCCAGCACACCTTCGCCCCTTCGCCGGCCGCCTCGAACACCGACCAGTCGCGCTTGGCATCGACCCGCGTGTGGGTCTGCGCCGCCGCAGGCGAGGCCAGCGCCAGCCCGCACACCGCCAGCGCAAGGACGCCCGCCTTCAGGAAATCATTCATGCTCGCCTCGTAGCTGTCTTGCCCGTGAGGTCTTGTCCGCCTCATCGAGGGAAGTTTCGGATCAGGGTTTGTTCCGCAGAGGATTTCACCATACTCTAGGTCCGGTGCAGAATTCCACCCCGAGGGCGCGGCCGGCTGCACATCGCCCGATCCGCGGACCGGGCGGCCCCGGACCCCCGCGCCCCCGGGCTGCACCGTCAGGCATGGAAAGGCGCAGCGCCGGTGAGCGACGACACCGCCACACCCCCGGACGGCCGCGCGGACCGCGGCCTGGGCGCGGCCTCGGACGAGGCCCTGCTCGGCGCCATCGCGGCCGACGCCTCGCGCGCCGCCTTCGCCGAGCTGTTCCGCCGCTATGCCGGCCGGATCAAGGCGTTCCTGATCCGCTCGGGCGCCAGCCACGACGCGGCCGAGGACAGCGCGCAGGAGGTGATGGTCACCCTCTGGCGCCGCGCCGCGACCTTCGACCCCGCCCGCGCCGGCGCCGCCACCTGGATCTTCACCATCGCGCGCAACAAGCGCATCGACATGGTGCGCAGCCAGCGCCGCCCCGCCCCCGACCCGCACGACCCGCAGTTCCGCCCCGATGATGCGCCCGGCACCGAGGCCAGCCACGCCGGGCGCGAGCGCGACGCCCGCGTGCGCCGCGCCCTCGGGCAGCTCTCCGAGGACCAGCTCACGGTGGTGCGTCTTGCCTTCTTCGCGGGTCTCAGCCATGCCGAGATCGCCGAGCGCCTCGCCACCCCGCTCGGCACCGTCAAGTCGCGCCTGCGCCTGTCGTTCCGGCGCCTGCGCGACGAACTGGGCGAGAGCTTTGCCGAGGAACTGCGCGATGACTGACAGCCCCACCCACCTGCTGCA
>JAVVFE010000166.1:0-7045 GCA_032251175.1 Thermohalobaculum sp. | reverse complement strand
GCCAGCGCGCGCGGCCTGGGCAAGGCAACCGCCCGGCTGTTCGCGGCGCATGGCGCGACGGTGGCCATTCTCGACCTCGACGCCGAAGCGGCGAAGGCCGCCGCCGCCGATCTGGGCGCGGGCCATGTCGGCCTTGCCTGCGACGTGACCGACAAGGCGGCCTGCGAGGCGGCGGCACGCGCGCTGCTGGGACGCTGGGGGCGGATCGACGTTCTGGTCAACAATGCCGGCATCACCCAGCCGCTGAGGATCATGGAGATCGCGCCCGAAAACTACGACGCGGTGCTCGACGTGAACCTGCGCGGCACGCTCTACATGAGCCAGGCGGTGATCCCGGCGATGCGGCAGCAGAAGTCGGGCAGCATCGTCAACCTCAGCTCGGTCTCGGCGCAGCGCGGCGGCGGCATCTTCGGCGGCCCGCACTATTCCGCCGCCAAGGCGGGCATCCTGGGGCTGACCAAGGCGATGGCCCGCGAGCTTGCGCCCGACAATGTCCGGGTCAACGCGATCTGCCCGGGCTTCATCGCGACCGACATCACCGGCGGCAAGCTCACCCCCGAGATGATGCAGACGATCCTTTCCGGCATCCCGATGGGGCGGGCCGGCGAGGCGAGCGACGTTGCCGGCTGTTGCCTGTTCCTTGCCTCCGACCTCGCGGCCTACTGCACTGGCACCGAAGTCGACGTGAACGGCGGCTCGCTCATCCACTGACCCCACGCGAGGCCGGCGCAAGACCGGCGCGTGCTGCGACGTGACACAGTCCGACCCAGAAGGAGGAAACACCATGAAGACCAGACTGATTGCGATCCTCGCCACCACCGCCGCGAGCACTGCGGGCGCCGCGCTGGCCGACGAGGTCATCTTCGCCCACGGCGCGAACCCCGGGAACCCGCGCTACGTCGCGGCCGAGCAATGGGCCGAGTCCTTCGGCGCCTGCACCGGTGGGGCGCACAGCGTCAACGTCGCCCCCTCGGCGACCATGGGCGACGATGTCGAGATGCTGACCTCGGCCACGGCGGGTGTGATCCAGGTCACTGCCAACAGCCAGGGCGCGATGTCGCAGATCGTCCCCGAGATCGGCCTGCTGGGCCTGCCGTTCCTGTTCAAGGACCTGCCGACGGCCTGGAAGGTGCTGGACGGCGATCTCGGCGACATGCTCGATGCCCGCGCGCAGCAGGCGGGGCTGAAGATCCTGGGCTTCTGGGACAACGGTATCCGCCATGTCAGCCATGTGTCGAAGGCCGTGCCGACGCCGGCGGATGTGAGCGGCATGAAGATCCGCACGCCCCCCGACCAGATGACGGTGAGCATTTTCGAGGCCCTGGGCGCGGCCCCCGCGCCGCTGGCGTTCTCGGAACTGCCGACCGCCTTGCAGTCGGGCGTGTTCGACGGGCAGGAAAACCCGTTGACCAACATCTATTCGTCGAAGATCCACGAGATCACGCCGTTCATCACACTGACCGGGCACAAGTACGAATCGACCCCGGTGGCCGCCGGGCTCGGCTGGTGGTCGGGGCTGGACGCGGCGACGCAGGCCTGTCTGCTCGAGGCCACCGCCACGGCAGGCAAGGTGCAGCGGCAGATGTCGTTCGACGGCGACCAGACGTTGCGTCCGAAGATGGAGGCCGAGGGCGTCACCTTCGCCGAGGCCGACAAGGCGGCCTATCGCGCGGCGACCGCATCGGTCTACGAAGCCTACGCGGCCAAGTATCCCGAGCTTGTCGCGGCCCTCAAGACCGCATCGGCCGAGTGATGTCCGCCGGGGGCATCGCCCCGGCGACCGGCGGGAAGGGACCGCGAGGCCCCTTCCTCGCCTGCGCCGCCGGCATCTCGACGCTGCTGGACATGAGCGGACGGATCATCGCCGCGGCCTGTCTCGGCTTCATGTTCGTGGCGCTGCTGATGAACGTGGTGCTGCGCTATGCCTTTGGCTCGGGCATCGCCTGGGCCTACGAGATCCACGCGCTGCTGCTGCCCTGGCTGGTCGCCGGCGGCATCGTGATCGCGGCGGCGCGCGGGCGCAACATCGCGATCACGCTGGTGATCGACCTGCTCGCACCCGGCGCCCGCCGATGGCTGGCGGGCGGGATCCAGGCGGCGACGGTCGCGATCGCCGCGAGCGTCCTGTGGTCGAGCCAGCCGATCCTGAAGGCGGCGCAGTTCCAGACGCTCTCGACCCTCGGGATCGGGCAGATCTGGGGCTATTCGAGCCTGGTCTACGCCTTCGCCGGGATCGCCGTCATCGCCGCGGTCGATTTTCTGCGGGTGATCGGTGGCGAGGACGTGACCGGCCTCGACCTCGGCCACACCAGCCTGAGTTGAGCCACACCAGCCTGAGTTGAAAGGACCCGGGGCCATGACCGCACCGATGATCTGGATCTTCTTCCTGCTGCTCGCGATCTCGGTGCCGGTCGCCCACGCCATGCTGGGCGGCGTGGCGGCGGCGCTGCTGATCGAGGGCAAGCCGATGGCGGTGATCGCGCAGCGGCTCTACACCCCCACCCAGAGTTTCCCGATGCTCGCGATCCCGTTCTTCATCCTGGCCGGAAGCCTGATGATGTCGGGCAGGTTCGGGGTCTATCTCGTCAACATCGCGCGGCTGCTGGTCGGCCACATGAAGGGCGGGCTGGGGCAGGTCTCGATCATCGGCTCGGTGATGTTCGGGGGCGTGTCGGGCTCGGCGGTCGCCGATGCCTCGGCGTTGGGCAACGCGCTGATCCCGGTGCAGAAGGAGCAGGGCTATCCCGGCGGTTTCGCGGCGGCGATCAACTCGGCCTCCTCGACGGTGTCGGTGCTCATTCCGCCGTCGATTCCGCTGATCCTGTTCGGGCTGGTGTCGAACGTCTCGATCGTCGACCTGTTCGTCGCCGGCATCCTTCCGGGCGTGATGCTGGGCGCGGGGATGTTCGCGACGGTCTGGGTCGTGGCATGGCGCCACAATCTGCCGCGCTCGCCGCTCGAAGGTGGGTTCCGGGCGTTCCGGGGGCAGATCTTCTCGGCCATTCCGGCGCTTCTGATGCCGCTCTTCATCATCGGCACGCTGCGCTTCGGGGTCGCCACGCCGACCGAGGTCAGCGTGATGGCGGTGGCCTATGCGCTCGCGGTCAGCGGCCTCGTCTACCGCGACCTCACCTGGCGCGGGATCTGGGACGCGGCGGTCGAGACCGCCATGATGACCGGGGCGGTGATGATCATCATCATGGCATCCTCGACCATCCAGTGGGTGCTGACGGCCGAGCGCGTGCCGCAGGACCTGGCCGCGCTGGTCACCGGCGCCTTTTCCGAGCCGTGGATGGTGATCCTTGCGCTGAATGTCGTGATGCTGGTGGTCGGCGCGTTTCTCGACCTTCCGGCGGCGGTGCTGCTGCTCGGCCCGCTGTTCGTGACGATCGGCACGGCGATCGGGCTCGATCTGGTGCAGCTTGGCCTGATGATGGTGGTCAACCTGTCGATCGGGCTCTACACGCCGCCGGTGGGGACGACGCTGTTCATCTCGGCGGCCATCGCCCGGGTCGGGCTGGGCGAGACGGTCCGGGCGCTGCTGCCGTTCTACGCGGTCGCGATCGGTGTCCTGCTGCTGATTTCCTATGTGCCGGCGCTGACGGTCTACTAGCGCGGCTTCGGGAAGGAGGGATGCCACTTTTCCGGCCGGAAATCGTGGCAGAGCAAGCGTCAGGGTCTCGCCGCCGATCCGATCGGGCGGGGAGCCCTACAGCCCCCACGGCTTCACGTCGATCAACTCGGGCCCGGACTCGGGCCGGAACCGGCAGCCAAGCCGGCCGAGCAGGGCGCGCGCCTCGGTCTCGTGGGTCGCCGCCGCCGTCTGCAACCAGTCGGCGAAGCGCGCCACGATCCTGCGGTTGAAGTGGCGCGGCGGGCAGACGAACCAGTAGGCCGGGAAATCGATCACGTCGAAGGCGGTCGAGAACGGCACCAGCTCGCCGCGCTGCAATTCGGGGAGGCAGAGCGTCACGCTGTCGAGCGCCAGCCCGCCGCCCTGCTTGGCCATCTCGATCGACATCGACGAGCGGTCGAACCGGAACGGGTAGGCGAGGTTCGCGACGTCGATCCGGTTGGAGGCCAGCCACAGATCCCACCGGAACAGCGTCTTGACGCTGTCGATCAGGCGCGCCGCCCTGATCTGCTCGCTCGGGTCGTCCGAGACCTGCCGCAGTTGTTCCAGATAGTCGGGACTGCACAGCGGCAGGACCAGGTCGTTCATGACGCTGTCGACCGTCAGGCCGGTCCAGCCCCCCAGCCCATAGCGCAGGTCGAAATCGACCGCTTCGCTGTCGAACGCCGTGAAGTCGGGCGTCGCATCCACCCGGATGTTCCAGTCGCGGTTGCGTGCGGCGAATTCGGCGATCCGCGGCCCGAGCCAGCGGACCCCGAAGCTGGGGCTGACCCGGATCGTCAGGTTGCGCACGTCGCGCTGCCGCGCGATCGCGTTGCGGGCGTTGCGGATCGCGCCGAACGCCTGCGTGGTGGTCTGGAACAGCCGGTCGCCGTCCAGGGTCAGGACCAGCCGCCGCTTTTCCCGGCGGAACAGTCGGACGCCGAACTGGCCCTCGAGCACGCGGATCTGCTGGCTGACCGCCGAGGGCGACACGCCCAGTTCCACGGCAGCCTTGGTGACCGTGCCCAGTCGGGCGACGGCCTCGAAGTATTCCGTCGCCCTGAGGTTGATGTCGCGCATCCCCGACCCCCTCCGGCCCCCGCCCCTCCCCGGCCGCCCGGCGACCGACCTTCGCCCGGCTCGCGGCGAAGGCCCGCGGCCAGATTGGCGCGTCTGCGCCGCCGCGGCAATGGGCGCGCGTGCTGGCGGCACGGGCCGGGTGCCGCGGCCGCGCCGGTCGGCTCACGGCGGCGCGACCTCGGCAATATAGGCGTCGATGGCAGAGGCCGGGATCGCATAGGCCAGGCGTGTCGAGACATACGGAACCTGCCTGGTGTTGCCGAGGCCGAAGCTCGCCAGCATGCCGATCAGCCGGCCCTCGGTGTCGAACAGCGGTCCGCCGGAATGCCCGGGCTCGATCTCCATCTCGAGTTCGATCGCATCGTTATAGCCGTATTCGGCGTAAGTAATCCGCTGGTCGAGCCGGGGCGTGCGCACATGCCCGTGCGAGACCACGCCGGGCGTGTTGTTCGGCGTCCCGATCGCCAGGACCGGCCGGCCCGGCCCGAGCGCGCGGGGGTCGGCGCGGTCGGGGGTGCGGATGCCCGGGCCGGGCGCGATCTTTAGCAGCGCCAGTTCGCGCGACGGGGCGACATCGACGATGGTGGCCGGATGCACCCGGCCGTCGATCGTGGTGACCGCGGCGGCGAAACGGCGATCCTTGGCGATGTGCGCGGGCGTCACCACCAGGCCGCGCCGGTCGATGATGGTCCCGCTGGCGCCGTTGACGACGTCCCGGCCCGGCATATCCCGCGCGCCGCCCTGCTCGTAGATCACGACCCGCACATACGCGCCGGCAACCGCCTGGGCGAGAGCGCCGGCGCCGCCTGCGAGGCAGTCCGCCCCCGCGCCGTGCGGGCAGGACAGGACCACCGGGGCGGCGATGTCGGCCGGCTGGCAGGCGGCGAGCGGTGCAATCAGCGACAGTGCCGCGAGGCCCGCACGCCTCATGCGGTGCCGTCCCCGACCATGCCGAGCGCCTCGCGGAGCGGGCCCAGGTGATGGGCATAGGCCTGCCAGCGGCTGACCGAGCTTGCGTAGATCGGTTGGCGGACCTGCCAGAAGCTGGCGGTCTGGACCTGGCGCTCGTGCTGGTGAAACGCCAGGCAGCGCGCGTCCCAGGGCAGATTGCAGAAGTCGACGATCTCGCGGCTGACGGTCTCGGGCGCGGCCACCAGGCTCTCGTACTGGACATCGAGGACACGCAGCGGCAGCACCTCGCGCCAGTGCGCCATCAGGCGTGCATACTGGCGATAGACCACGCCCAGATGGCCAAGGTCGTAGGTGAAGCTGAGCCCGTTGGCGAAGTTCTGGAAGTAGCACGACAGGCAGGTGTCCAGGGGGTCGCGCCGGCAGTGGATCACCGTCGCCTGCGGCAGGAGCATCGCGATGAGGCCGAGGCGAAGGTAGTTGCCGGTCATCTTGTCGGTCACCCGGGCGGCCGGCGGGAAGCGCCGCGCCAGGCTGTCGAGATGGCTGCGCGCGAGCGCGGCGCAGGCGGTCTGGTCGAGCGCGCGGGCGCAGTCCGGGAAGCCTGCCGTCGTGCCCGGGCGCGCGGGCAGGTCCCTGACCAGAAGCCGGAAGTCGTCGAGTTCGCCGGCGCCATGGACATCGGGGTGGGCGGACAGGATCTGTTCGACCAGCGTGGTCCCCGACCGCGGCATGCCGAGGATGAACACCGGTGTCTCGGACGCCGCGCCCCAGCCGCGCCGGGCCGCGAAGAAGTCGCGGTCGAAGGTGGCGATGCAGCGATCGACGAAGTCGGTGTGGCGGGCCGGGTCGAACCCGAGCGTGCGCGCCTTCAGCGCGTTGCCAGCGCGGAAATGCGCGAAGGCGGCGTCGGGATCGCCGGTGCTCTGGTGCAGCTTCGCCACCGCGAAGTTCAGGCTGATCCGGGCGTCCGCCGGCAGGTCCGGGTCGGCCAGCAGCACCTCGAGCCGCGCGATTTCGCCCTGATCGACCTTGGCGCTCTGGATCATCGCCAGATTGATATGCGCATCGTGAAGGTCCGGGCGCAGCGCGAGCGCGCGCTCATGGGCCGCGACGGCCTCCTGGAACCGCCCGGTCGACTGGAGGCACAGGCCGATGCCGAAATGCGCCTCGGCGAGGTCCGGCTGGAGATCGAGCGCGGCCTGGAACGCGTGCCGCGCCGCATCGACGTCGCCCAGCCGCAGCAGGCAGCGCCCCAGGGCGACGTGCAGCCCGGCATCGCCGGGGGTGAGATCGGCGGCCTTGCGGAACCACAGCGCCGCGTCCTCGTGGTGTGCGAGCGCCTGACAGGTCTCGCCCAACTCGCGCAGGATGCCGGGCGCCGAGGGCTGCGCCGCGGCGGCGCGATGATCAACAGGTCGATGCGGTGCCGGTCAATTT
>JAVVFE010000165.1:0-7069 GCA_032251175.1 Thermohalobaculum sp. | reverse complement strand
GCCTGCACGAGGCCGAGGAGGCGCGCGAGGCGGCCATCGCCGCGCGGCTCGAGCTCGAGGCCGCGCTCGACGCCTGCACCGCCGAACATCGCCGCGCGCTCGACGAGGTCGAGGCCCGCCTCGCCGCCGCCGCCGCCCGGCGCGAAGCCGAACTGACGCGCGCCCTGCGCGAGATGACGGCGGATCGCGATGCCTCGATGGACGGGCTGCGCCTCGCCCGCGCGCGGATCGCCGACCTCGAGGCGGGGCGGGGTTGAAGCGCCCCCGCACCCGCGGCGGCATACGCCCCTGATGGGCGCCGCCCGGCCTCAGCCTTTCGGCTGCCAGCGCGCCGCCGCCGTGTCGTCGGCATCGCGCGCATCGACCCAGCGCCCGCCCTCGGGCCCGTGTTCCTTCTTCCAGAACGGCGCGCGGGTCTTGAGGTAGTCCATCAGGAATTCGGCCGCCTCGAACGCCGCCGCACGGTGGCGGCTCGCGGCCAGCACCAGCACGATGCGCGCGCCCGGCGCCAGCGGCCCGACGCGGTGGATCACCCGCACGGCGTCGAGCGGCCAGCGCGCCTCGGCCTCAGCGACGATCGCGGCCAGCGCCTTCTCGGTCATGCCGGGCCAGTGCTCCAGCTCCATTGCGGCGATGGCGCCCGCGGCTGCGCGCTCGCGCACCAGCCCGGTGAAGCTGACCACGGCGCCGATGTCGCGATTGCCCCGGGTCAGGCGGTCGATCTCGGCGCCGATGTCGAAATCCTCGCGCTGGACCGAGACTTTCGCGCCGCCCGCGTCCGCCATGCTCACCCCCCGGTGACCGGCGGGAAGAACGCCACCTCGCGCGCCCCGATGATGGGGGTGTCGAGATCGGCCATCTCCTGATCGACCGCGACCCGCACCGCCGCCATGTCGGCGAAGGCCAGCGCATAGCGCGCCTCGCGCGCACAGAGCCGCGCGATCAGGTCGCGCGCCGTCGTGGCGCCCTCGGGGTCGATCTGCTCGGCTGCGGCGCCGACGCGCTCGCGCAGCCAGGCGAAATACAGAACCTGCATCGTCACCTCTCCCGCCGCTGGATATAGGGCATCGCCTTGCGGAAGTAATCCCAGCCCGACACCACGGTCAGGATCGCCGCGACCCACAGCAGCGCCAGCCCCGAGGCCACCACCCAGTTCCAGACCGGCAGCGCCTCGGGCCCGCCCCAGGCGATCGCCGCGCCGATCGGCTCGGCCAGCGCGCCGGGCCGCACCGGCCTCGGCTCGGCCCCGGTCAGGTGCGCCAGCGGCACCGCCGACAGCAGCACGCCGATGGCGACGAGCTGCGCGGTGGTCTTCCACTTGGCGATCCGGGTGACGTTCAGCTTCACCTCGCCCAGGAACTCGCGCAGGCCCGAGATCAGGATCTCGCGGGTCAGGATCACGCTGGCCGGGATCAGATACAGCGGCGTCGCCCCCACCGAGAAGGTCGCCAGCACCAGCAGCCCGATCGCCACCATCAGCTTGTCGGCGATCGGGTCGAGCATCTGGCCGAAGGCGCTTTCCTGCCGCCACAGCCGCGCCAGCCAGCCGTCGAAATAATCGGTGATCGCGGCGGCGGTGAACAGCACCAGCGCGATCCAGTCGGCATGGGGCGAATCGAGCAGCAGGAACGCGAACAGCACGCCCGGCGCCGCCAGGACGCGGGAGACGGTCAGCAGGTTGGGCACGGTCCAGCGCATCATGCCCGAGGTATCGGTCGGTGCGCCGGTTGGCAAGGGGTGGGGGCGTCAGCGCTCGCCATGGAAGAAGGCGTAGATCGTCTCGGCCATCGCGTCCGAGACGCCGTCCACCGCCTTCAGGTCCGCCAGCCCTGCGCGCGCCACCGCCTTGGCCGAGCCGAAATGCGCCAGCAGCGCGCGCTTGCGGGCCGGCCCCACGCCCGGCACCTCGTCGAGCGGTGTCCGGGTCGTGGCCTTCGCGCGCTTGGCGCGGTGCGCGCCGATCACGAAGCGATGCGCCTCGTCGCGCAGGCGTTGCAGGAAATACAGCGTCGCGCTGCGATGCGGCAGCGAGAACGGCCGCCGGCCCGGGCTGTGGAACTCCTCCTTGCCGGCATCGCGGTCCACGCCCTTGGCGACGCCGAAAAGTGCTACCCCGGTGACGCCCAGCTCGGCCAGCACGCCCGCCGCGGCCGAAACCTGCCCCTGTCCGCCGTCGATCAGCACCAGATCCGGCCAGGCGGCGGTCTCGCGGTCAGGGTCGTCGCGCATTAGCCGGCCGAAGCGGCGGGTCAGCACCTCGCGCATCATGCCGAAATCGTCCCCGGGGGTCAGCGCCGCGCCGCGGATGTCGAACTTGCGATACTGCGACCGCTCGAACCCGTCGGGGCCGGCCACGATCATCGCGCCCACCGCGTCCGTGCCCATCAGGTGGCTGTTGTCGTAGACCTCGATCCGGCGCGGCGGGGCCTCCAGCCCGAAGGCTTCCGCCACCCCCGCGAGGTTGCGGGTCTGGCTCAGCGTCTCGGCGAGCCGCCGGCCCAGCGCCTCGCGCGCGTTGGTGACGGCGTGCTCGACCAGCTCGCGCTTCTCGCCCCGGCGCGGCACGGCCACCGCGACCCGGTGCCCCGCCAGCGCGCGCAGCGCCCCCGCCAGCATGTCGGCATTCTCGATCTCGTGGCTCAGCAGCACGATGCGCGGCGGCACGCGGTCGACGGTGTAGAACTGGCTGACGAAGCTTTCCATCACCTCGGCGTCGTCGGTCTCGGGCGCGACGCGGGGGAAGAAGGCGTGATTGCCCCAGTTCTGGTGATTGCGGAAGAAGAACACCTGCACGCAGGCCTGGTCGCCCTCGCGGTGCAGCGCGAAGACATCCGCCTCGGCGGTCAGGCGCGGGTTGATGCCCTGATGCCCCTGCACATGCGCCATCGCCCGGATGCGGTCGCGAAACAGCGCGGCGCGCTCGAAATCCATCCGGGCGGCGGCCGCCCGCATCCGCTCGGCCAGCTCGGCCTGCACGCGGGTCGAGCGCCCGCGCAGGAAGGCGGTGGCATCCTCGACCAGCGCGGCATAGTCCTCGGCCGCGATCTCGCCGGTGCAGGGCGCCGAACAGCGTTTGATCTGGAACAGCAGGCAGGGCCGGGTGCGCGAGCGGAACATGCTGTCCGAGCAGGTCCTGAGCAGGAACGCCCGCTCCATCTGGTTCAGCGCCCGGTTGACCGCGCCGGCCGAGGCGAAGGGCCCGAAATAGCGCCCCCTGGCGCGCTGCGCGCCCCTGTGCTTGGTCAGCAGCGGGAATTCGCCGTCCTCGATCAGGATGTAGGGAAAGCTCTTGTCGTCGCGCAGCAGCACGTTGTAGCGCGGCTTGAGCTGCTTGATCAGGTTGGCCTCGAGCAGCAGCGCCTCGGTCTCGGTCGCGGTGGTGATGAACTCCATCGACGCGGTTTCCGAGATCATCCGCGCGATGCGGTTGGTGTGGCCGCCCATCTTGGCATAGCTGGCCACCCGGCGCCTCAGCGCGCGCGCCTTGCCGACATAGAGCACCTCCGAGCGCGCCGAGAGCATCCGGTAGACCCCGGGGCTGTCGTCCAGCGTCGCCAGATGCCGGCGGATCACCGCGGGGCCGGTCGGGACCTCGGGCGTCGTGGCGTCATCGGGCAAGGCGTCGTTCTGCGGCATGGGATTCGCTTTGCGGCTAGTCCGAAGGGGGCACCGATTTCAAGCGCGAATGAGTCCCCGGAATCTGTGGATAACTCTGTCGGTAACTTGTGGCGAGAGCGGTTTTTGCGTGGAGTCTGAGGGGCGTCCATTACCTTGCCCAAAAAACAGGCATATTTTCAACCCATTGAAACTTCGACAGAAAATAAATAATTCCGCCATCCGATTGGGAATGTTAAAGATTTTTAACACGCCTGCGACGGCCCGCCGATTGGGGTGGACAAGTGGCAAAGCCCCGGTCCCGCGCAGCGAATCATTCATCCGCGCGCAGGATGTCCGGTGTCTGCCACGCCAGGTGCTGCCCGCCGTCGATCGCAAGCATCTGTCCGGTCAATGCCTTGCAGGCCAGAATGAAGCGCATCGCCTGGACGATGTCCTCGGCATCGGCGCCGCGGCCCAGGATGCAGGCGGCGCGCTGGCGGGCAAAATGCTCGTCGGTCTGGCGCGCGCCCTTCAGCGTCGGGCCCGGGCCGATGCCGTTCACCCGCACATGCGGCGCCAGCGCCTGGGCGGCGGTGCGGGTGAAGGCCATCAGCGCGGCCTTGGCGACCGAATAGCTCAGGAAGAAGGGCGTCGGCTTCCACACCCGCTGGTCGATCATGTTGACCACGCAGGCGCGCGCCACCGGCTCGCCGGCCGCGTCGGTCGCCGCGCGCGGCGCCTGCAACGCGAAGTCCTGCGTCAGCTTGACGGCGGCACGCAGGTTGGTCTCGACCGAGCGGTCCCAGCTCTCGCGCGTCATGGTCTCGATCAGGTCGTTCTCGAAGATCGAGGCGTTGTTGATCAACAACGTCAGCGGCCCGCCCAACGCCGCGGCAGCGCGCGCGACCAGCGTTTCGGTCTGGTCCTCGCACAGCAGGTCGGCGGGCACCGCGGCGCCGCGCGCGCCCAGCGCCTCGGCCTCGGCCACCACCTCGCGCGCGCCGGCGGCCGAACTCGCATAATGGATCGCGACGTCCCAGCCCTGCGCCGCCAGGTCCAGCGCCATCGCGCGCCCCAGCCGATGTGCCCCCCCCGTCACCAGTGCCCGGCGCCGATCGGTCATGTCCGCCCCTTCAGCCCATCACCGCCCAGGTGGCAAAACCCGCATACAGCAGCAAGTAGATGCTGCCCGTCACCCGGCAGATCTGGCGGCACAGCAGCACGAAGGGCGCAAGCGTCAGCGCCGCAGCGATCATCACCCAGACGTCGCGCGTCAGGATCTCGTCCGGCACCTGCATCGGGCCGACCAGCGAGGCCGCGCCGATGATGAAGGTCACGTTGAAGATGTTCGACCCCACGACATTGCCGATCGCGACATCGGCCTGCCCGCGCACCGCCGCCATCAGCGTCGTCGCCAGTTCGGGCAGCGAGGTGCCGACCGCGACGATGGTCAGCCCGATCACCGTCTCCGACACGCCGAATTCCGTGGCGATCCCGCGCGCGCCGTCGATCAGCAGTTGCGCGCCGACCGGCAGGCCCACCAGCCCCACGCCGATCAGCCCGGCGATCTTCCAGGGCGCCATGTGCGGGTCAACATCCTCCAGCTCGGCCAGCTCCGCCGCCTCGGCTGCCGCCGCGCCGTTCGACGCGCGCATCGACATCGAATGCCGGATCGAATCGGCCACCATCAGCATGGTGAAGCCGATCAGGACCAGCCCGCCCCACCACAGGATGGTGCCCGGCAGCATCATGGCGGTGAACAGGCCGGTCGCCACCAGCATGAACCACAGGTTGCGGTGCGCGTCCTGCCCGCAGCCGGCAATCGGCGCGATCAGCGCCGGCAGCCCCAGCACCAGCCAGACATTGGCGATGTTCGAGCCGACCACATTGCCCAGCGCAATCCCGGGCGCCCCCTCGATCGCCGCCTGGACCGAGATCAGCAGCTCGGGCGCCGAGGTGCCGAACGCCACCACCGTCGCGCCCACGATCACCGCCGGAACTCCCAGCCTCAGGCTCATCGCCACCGCGCCGCGGACCAGGGCGTCCCCGGTCCCCAGCAGCAGCACGAGACCGGCAATGATCAACAGGAAGTCCATGCCCGGGAAGGTTCCTTCGTCTCAGCGCGCCCCGTCCGGGGCCGGCATCATGGCGGTGAACGCGATATAGCACGACATGCCCCCGGGGTAAGGGGTCCGCCAAGTCACCGCTTCGGTGTTGAGTGCGCGCCACACCCGCACGGATCGTGCAGGCCGCGATAGGTTCCGCAGGCGGGGCAACGCACCAGGTCCTCGACCCGCGCCGGCGGCGTCGGCCCCGGGCGCGCGGCGCCGCGTCCGCGCAGCACCCAGGGCAGCACGATCAGGACGCCCAGGATCACGGCCGCCGTCAGCAGAATCTTCGTGAGCACCGCCGCCTCCCGCCGTCGCGCACCAGATGGTCCATTTCCCTTAATCATGCCGCGGTCCGGCCGCAACGCCGATCCGCCGCGGCGGCGCCCGCGCGGGCTTGGGGGTCGCGGCGGCGTCCGCGCGGGCTCAGGAAACATGCGAAAAGCGTTCCTCGCGCCTTGGGCATTGTGTATAACAGCCCCCATCCCTGAAGGCTGACGGGTGCGGCGACATCGAATGGATCTCGTGGATCTCGTGGATCAGGAAGTCACGCTGCGCGCCCGGCTCGAGGAGCTGAGGCAGGAACACCGCGCGCTCGACGACGCGATCGCCGCGCTCGCCGAGACGCCGCGGCCGGACCAGCTTGCGCTGAGGCGCCTGAAGAAGCGCAAGCTCAGCCTCAAGGACCAGATCACCCGCATCGAGGATGCGATCTATCCCGACATCATCGCCTGACGGCGCGGGGCGCGGCGCGCACCGGCCCGCGCCCCGTGATCCCGCGGCGGCCTGCCGTCGATCCCCCAGAAAAGGAAGGCCTGCGTGAGCGACACACCGCCCGAGACCCCGCATATCGGCCCCCTCATCGGCATCGTCATGGGCAGCCAGTCCGACTGGCCGACCATGCAGGCCGCGGCCGACGTCCTCAGCGCGCTGGGCGTGGCGCACGAGGTAAAGATCGTGTCGGCCCACCGCACGCCCGACCGCCTGTTCGCCTATGCCGAGGCAGCCCACGCCCGCGGCCTTGCCGCGATCATCGCGGGCGCGGGCGGGGCCGCGCATCTGCCCGGCATGCTGGCCGCCAAGACGCGGGTGCCGGTGCTGGGCGTGCCGGTGCAGTCCAAGGCGCTGTCGGGGCTCGACAGCCTGCTCTCGATCGTGCAGATGCCCAAGGGCATCCCGGTCGCCACCTTCGCCATCGGGCCCGCGGGCGCCGCCAACGCGGCGCTGTTCGCGGCGGCGCAGCTTGCCATCGGCGATGCCGCGCTCGCCGCCCGGCTCGACACCTGGCGCGCCGCCCAGACCGGGGCCGTTGCCGAGGAGCCCGACCGTGACTGATCGCCCCAGACCCGCCCCCGCCGAACCCG
>JAVVFE010000164.1:0-7084 GCA_032251175.1 Thermohalobaculum sp. | reverse complement strand
CACGAGGGCATTCGTTGTTCTACTACCACGTCCCCGACCTGGTGTGGGAGGGCGGGAGGGTGCTCGCCACCGGCTGGCCGCTCGAGGTCCGGCGCGAGAAGGGCAACCACTTCACCCTCGGCGCACAGGAAACCCGGGACCTCGCGACCTGCGACGTCGTCCTGCTGCGCCAGGACCCGCCCTTCGACATGTCGTATGTGACGAACACCCATCTGCTGGAAAAGATCCACCCCCGGACGCTGGTGGTGAACGACCCCTTCTGGGTGCGCAACAGCCCGGAAAAGCTGATGGTGCTCGATTTCATCGACCTGATGCCGGCGACCATGATCGCCCGCGACCTGGTGGCGCTGCGCGAGTTCAAGGCGCGCCACGGCGACATCATCCTCAAGCCGCTGTATGGCAATGGCGGTGCGGGGGTGTTCAAGCTGGGCCATTCCGACACCAACCTCAGCGCCCTCTACGAGCTGTTCACCGGCATCAACCGCGAACCGCTGATCGCGCAGAAATTCCTGCCCGCGGTCGAGCGCGGCGACAAGCGGGTGATCCTGGTCGATGGCGAGGCGGTGGGGGCCATCAACCGCGTGCCGCAGAAGGGCGAGACGCGGTCGAACATGCATGTCGGCGGGCGGCCCGAGAAGATCGCGCTCGACGACCGCGACCTCGAGATCGCGGCCCGCATCGGCCCGGTGCTGCGCGAGCGCGGCCTGATCTTCGTCGGCATCGACGTGATCGGCGGCCTGCTCACCGAGATCAACGTGACATCGCCGACCGGCATCCAGGAACTCGAACGCTTCGACGGGACCAACGTGGCCGCCCTGATCTGGGAGGCCATCGAGCGCCGCCGAGGGGCCTGAGCGGATCGCATGTCGCTGCGCCTTACCCTGGTCAATCTCGCCCTTCGGGTCACGGTGAAGCGCAAGCTCGCGCGGCTCGCGACCCCGCCCGAGATGCGCGCGCTGTTCGAGCGGCAGGCCGCGCACCTGCTGCGCGGGCCGGCGGACGCGCATGTGATCGCCGAGCGCATCCCGCGCGACACCGATGCCGCGGGCGCGCCGGGGGGCTGGATCGGCGCCCTGTGGTGCGCGGCCGGGCGGCCCGACAGGCACCGCGTGATCCTGTATCTGCATGGCGGCGCCTTCATCGCCGGCTCCAGCGCGACGCATTGGCGCCTCGCCGCGGCGCTGGGGCAGGCGGCCGGCGCGCGGGTGCTGGTGCCGGATTACCGGCTCGCGCCCGAGCACCCGCTGCCGGCCGCAACCGATGACGCCCTCACCGCCTACCGCTTCCTGCTCGGCCGCGGCATCGCGCCGGGGCGCATCGCGCTTGCGGGCGATTCGGCGGGCGGTGGGCTCGCCTTCCTGCTGGCGTCACGGATCGAGCGCGAGGGGCTGCCGCCGCCTGCCGCGATCGTCGGCTTCTCGCCCTGGACCGATCTGAGCTGCACCGGCGAGAGCCTCGCACGCAACGCCCGGCGCGATCCCATGCTGCCCGCGAGCCGGGTGCGCGAGGCGAGCGCGCTTGCTCGCGGCCCCCGCCCGCCCGACGACGCGGAGGTCTCGGCCCTGCATGCGCCACTGCGGGCGCCGCCACCCTGCCTGATCTTCGCCGGGCGCGACGAAATCCTGGTGGACGATGCCCGCGCCATGGCGAGGGCTCTGGGGCAGGCAGGCGGCGACGTGCGGCTCGAGATCTGGCCGCGCGTGCCGCATGGCTGGCCACTGTTCACCGGCTGGATCCCCGAGGCGGCGTCGGCGCTGACCCTCGCCGGCACCTTCATCGCGCGCCACACTCCCGGGTGACGCCGCCTCAGCGCAGGCGCTTGCGCATCGCCCGGTGCGGGATGCCGGCGTCGGGAAACTCCTCGCCCTCGGCCACGAACCCCAGCGCCTCGTAGAAGGCAAGCGCATGGGTCTGGGCTTCGAGATACGCCTCGGCGACCTCGGGCTCGGCCGCCAGGTCGTCGAGGATGCGGCGCAGGATCGCCCCGCCCACGCCCTTGCCGCGCGCCGCGCGGCTGACCGCGACGCGCTGGATCTTGGCCCGCGCGCCCTGCGGCAGCACCCGGGCGGCCCCCACCGCCTCGCCGCCGAACGTTGCGAGATAATGCCGGCACCGGGGGTCGAGGCCATCGACCTCCAGCTCGACCGGCACCGCCTGCTCGCCCATGAACACCGCGGCCCGGATCGCCATGCAGCGCGCGAGATCGGCTGCGTCCGCGACCTCGCGCACGACGACGGCGCCGCGCGCGGCCTTCTCGGCGACGCCCGAGACCCCCTCGCGCCGCGCAAGTTCCGCCAGCACGTCGCCCAGCGTCACATCCCGCGCCGCCAGCATCACCAGCAGGTGGTAGAGCACATCCGCCGCCTCGGCCGTGAGGCGTGCGCGGTCGCCGCGCACCGCCTCGATGATCGCCTCGACCGCCTCCTCGCCGAACTTCTCGGCGCATTTCTCCGGCCCCTTGGCGAACAGCGCCGCGGTGTGCGAGGTCGCCGGGTCCGCCGCCTTGCGCGCCGTGATGGTGGCCGCCAACCGCTCGAGCACCCCGGTCACAGCCGCACCGCCACGCCCGCGCGCGCCATGTGCGCCTTCGCCTCGCGCACCGTGTGCTCGCCGAAGTGGAAGATCGAGGCCGCGAGCACCGCCGAGGCATGCCCCTCGGTCACCCCCTCGACCAGGTGGTCGAGCGTGCCAACGCCCCCCGAGGCGATCACCGGGATCGACACCGCATCGGCAATCGCCCGCGTCAGGCCGAGGTTGAACCCCGCCCGCGTGCCGTCGCGGTCCATCGAGGTCAGCAGGATCTCGCCCGCACCCTTCGCCTCGACCAGCTTCGCGAAGGCGACCGCGTCGATCCCCGTCGCCTTGCGCCCGCCATGGGTGAAGATCTCGTAGCCCGACGGCGTGCGCCCCGCGGGCACGGATTTGGCGTCGATCGCCACCGTGATGCACTGGCTGCCGAACTTCTCGGCCGCCTCGCGCACGAAATCGGGGTTCTTCACCGCGGCGGTGTTGATCGAGACCTTGTCGGCCCCCGCCAGCAGCAGCGCCCGGATATCCTCGATGCTGCGCACGCCGCCGCCGATGGTCAGCGGCATGAAGCACTGTTCCGCCGTGCGGCGCGCGACCTCGAGGATCGTGCCGCGATTCTCGTGGCTTGCGGTGATGTCGAGGAAGCACAGCTCGTCGGCGCCGGCGGCGTCGTAGATCCGCGCCTGCTCGACCGGATCGCCCGCGTCGCGCAGGCCGACGAAGTTGACACCCTTGACGACCCGCCCGTCCTTGACGTCGAGACAGGGGATGACGCGGACTTTCAGCATCGCTCGTCAGCGCCTCCGCACATCGCACACCATTTCACATCGTCCCAGCCGTTCTGCCGTTTCAGTTCCGCCAATACTTGCTCCGCCGCAGAGCGCGCGGCAAACGGTCCATGCCACTGATCGTTTCTTCCCGAGTGAGCCGCCTGCGTTCCTCTCCCGTGATTGCAGTAACTGCAAGTAGCGATGTGAGCGCGGCCCCGCTTGTGGGTCCAATTCTCATAGACATAGAACATGCCCTCACTCCTCCAGCAGTTCCATCGCCTCGACCAGATCGAGCCGCCCGTCATAGATCGCCCGCCCCGAGATCACGCCGTTCAGGGGCGCGCCGCAGTCCTTCAGCGCCCTGAGGTCCGCCAGCGACGACACCCCGCCCGAGGCGATCACCGGGATCGAGACCGCCCGCGCCAGCGCCGCGGTGGCCTCGACATTCGGGCCCTGCATCGCCCCGTCGCGGTCGATGTCGGTGTAGATCAGCGCCGCAACCCCGGCATCCTCGAACCGGCGCGCCAGGTCCAGCGCGGTGATGCCGGTGGTCTCGGCCCAGCCGGCGACCGCGACCATGCCGTTCCGCGCGTCGATGCCGACCGCGATCTGCCCGGGGAAGGCGCGCGCCGCCTCGCGCACCAGGTCGGGATCGCGCACCGCCGCGGTGCCCAGGATCACCCGCGCAAGGCCGCGGTCCAGCCACTCGCCGATCGTCGCCATGCTGCGGATGCCACCGCCAAGCTGGGCGGGCAGCGAGGTGGCAGCCAGGATCGCCTCGACCGCGCCGGCATTCACCGGGCGGCCCTCGAAGGCGCCGTTCAGGTCCACCAGATGCAGCCAGCGGCAGCCTGCCGCCTCGAACTCCACGGCCTGCGCGGCCGGGTCGTCGTTGAACACCGTCGCCGCCGCCATCTCGCCGCGCAGCAGGCGGACGCACTTGCCGTCCTTGAGGTCGATCGCGGGGTAGAGGATCATGCCGGGAACTTTCAAATGACTTTGCGCGCTCGGCTGCCCCTCTAGCCGAGGATCGCCGGAAAGGAAAGCGCGCCTCCCTGCCGCACCCCTGCGGCGCCGGGCCGGATTTTGATCGACGCGCCCGCCGGCGTCAGGCACCCTCCGGGCAGATCGTTTCCCGCGCGGATTCGGAGAGACCCCGATGCGACACATCCGCCACGCAGCCCTCGCCGTCGCGCTCGCCCTCGCCACGCCCGCCCCCGCCGCCGAGGGCCAGACCGTGCGGGTGACCGGCGAGCTGGTCGACACCTGGTGCTACTTCTCGGGCGTGATGGGCGGGCCCGATGCGGTGGTGGGCTCGGCGCATCACACCTGCGCGATGTGGTGCGCGGCGGGCGGCATCCCGGTCGGCGTGCTGGCCGATGACGGCACCGTCTACATGGTGATGAAATGGCAGGGTGCCCCCGGCATCGCCGATGGCACGGCGCTGCTCGACGCGCAGAGCCACCGGATCACCGTGGACGGCACGCTTCATGCGCGCGACGGCATCAACTACCTGATGGTCGCCGAGGTCGTGGCCGACCAGGGCATCGTCAACCGCACGCACGAGGATTTCGGCATCGTGCCGCCCTTCGCGCTGCCGGAGCCCGCGCAATGACCCGCCTCGCCCTGATCGCCGCCCTGGCACTCGCTGCCGCCCTGCCCGCCGCGGCCGCCGAGGATTTCTCCGCCGGGAGCACCGCCGAAAGCTGGGGCCTCACCGGCGAGCGCCCCGCCCGCTTCGACGCCCGGGTGACCGACGCCGTCTGCGCCCTGACCGGCGACTGCCCGGCCGATTGCGGCGCGGGCCTGCGGCAGATGGTGCTGATCCGCGCGGCCGACGGCGTGATGGTGCTGGCGATGAAGAACACCCAGCCGATCTTCACCGGCGCGACCGTCGATCTCGCGCGCTGGTGCGGGCAGAGCGTGACCGTCGACGGCCTGATGATCGGCGACCCCGACTACACCCGCGGCGCGCGCCTGATGCAGGTGCAGACCGTCACCGCCCCCGGCGCCGAATCCGCGAAAACCAATCGCTGGCTGGCCCAGTGGCAGGCGGCGAACCCGGAGGCGGCCAAGGGCGAGTGGTTCCGCAGCGACCCGCGGATCGTGGAGCGTATCGCGCGCGACGGCTATCTCGGCCTCGGGCTCGAGACCGACGCGGCCTTCATCCGCGAGAACCAGTGACCCGCCCGGGCCTCATCGCCGCGCTCGCGGCACTGGTGCTGGCGGGCCCGGCCGCGGCCCATGACGGCGTGGCGCATGCCACCCCCGCCCAGGCCACCGCGCATGCGGCGCCCGCGGCCGGGGCGCTGCCCTTCCCGGTCGAGATCGCGCTGCGCTTCACCCTCACCGACCAGACCGGCCGGGCGGTCAGCGAGGCGGATTTCACCGGCCACCCCGTCGCGCTCTTCTTCGGCTATGCGAATTGCGTGGCGATCTGCTCGGTCGCGCTGCCGGCGATGGCCGCGGCGCTCGACCTGCTGGGGCCCGAGGGCGCGGCGATCGCGCCGCTGATGATCACCGTCGACCCCGCGCGCGACACCCCCGCAGCGATGGCCCGCGCCCTGCCGCGGTATCACCCGCGGCTGATCGGGCTGACCGGCGACCCCGCGGCGCTGGCCGCGGCCCGCGCGGCCTTCCAGGTCGAGGCGGCCGAAGTCGCGCGCGACGCCGCCGGCGACCCGGTCTTCGCGCATGGCAGCTTCATCTACCTGATCGGCCCCGACGGCCGGGTGCTGAGCGTGCTGCCGCCGATCCTCGCCCCCGAGCGCATCGCCGACCTGATGCGCCACCACCTGCTGCGCGGCTGACGCGGGCGTTACGTCCACACACGGCGTCGTGTCTTGACGGCGCCCACGGCACCCCTGCGACAGTTCCCCGCCGACATCACCGCGGCACGAGGGAGGACATCATGCGCACCACGATCGCAGCCATCGCGCTGGCGGCGGCGCTCCTGTCGGGGGCGGCCCGGGCTGATGGGCCGCTCGGCATCTGGAAAACCGAAGTGAAGGACAATGGCCGCTTCCTGCATGTCGAGATCGCGCCCTGCGCCGACGGCGGCGCGGCGCTGTGCGGCACCGCGGTCGGCGCGTTCGGCGGCGCGAAGGACACCACTGTCGGCAAGCGCATCTTCTGGGACATGGCCCCCGACGGCACCAACGAATGGTCGGGCGGCAAGGTCTGGGCCGCCGACGAGGACAAGACCTATTCCGGCAAGATCGAGCTGACCGGCACAGGGCTCGAGATCTCGGGCTGCGTGATGGGCGGCCTGATCTGCCGCGGCCAGGACTGGACGCGGGTGAACTGAGACCCGCGCGCAGCGATCGGGGCCATCGCCGCAAACCCGGCCTTGGCGTCCCGCACGCGCGCGCGGTTCAGCGCGCCGCCGCCTCGCCCGCGAAATAGCTCTCGGCCGGCAGGAACTTCGCCATCCGTGCCGCATCGGCCCAGGCACGCTCGGCGCCGCGCGTGCCGATCATCACCACCGCATCCGACGGCAGCCTCAGCGGCTCGAGCACGGCGCGGATCGCCGCCCGCCCCTCGGGCAGGGCCGCGCGCGGGCCGGGCGCGCGCCCGGCCGCGGCAAAGCCCAGCCGCGCCTCGACCGCCAGCGCCGCGCGCAACGCCTCGGGGTCGTCGCCCGGCTCGGCCAGCAGCAGCCGCTCGCAGCGCGCCAGATCCCGCAGCTTGGCCGCGGCGCGCTCGGGCAGATCGACGGTGCGCGCGAGCCTCAGCCCGATCGCCTCGCAGGTGAACAGGAACCCCACGATGTCGCGCCCCGAGCC
>JAVVFE010000163.1:0-7130 GCA_032251175.1 Thermohalobaculum sp. | reverse complement strand
CAACTGAAGGTCGAGGAGCGCCCCTTCACCATCGCCGAGGCGCAGGGCGCGGCGGAAGCCTTCGCCACCGCCGCGTCGAGCTTCGTCATGCCGGTGGTCGAGATCGACGGCGTCCGGCTGGGCGACGGCACCCCCGGCCCGGTCGCCCGGCGCCTGCGCGAGCTTTACATCGAGCGCGCGCGCGCCACCGCGATCTGACCCGGCACCGGGCGGGCGCGGGCCCGCCCGTGCTGCCTTTTACCGTTTCTCTTGAGTCCGAGTCATGCTGTCCAGCATGTGCTGCCCCGGGCTTGTGCCCCGGGGCCTCGCGCAGTCAGGGGGCGGTGCGAGGCCCCGGCCCGGGGGCAGGGCGCAGCGGAAATCCGAACGACCCGTTCCGGCCAATGCGAGCCTGCCTCACCCCGCCCGGGTCATCCCTGTGGCCTGCGTCAGTGCCTGGTCGAGATCGGCGATCAGGTCGGCCGCATCCTCGATACCGATCGAGAGGCGCACCACCCCGTCGCCCGCCCCCGCCGCCGCGCGCTGTTCGGGCGAGAGCTGGCGGTGCGTGGTTGAGGCCGAGTGGATGATCAGCGAGCGCGCATCGCCCAGATTGGCGACATGGCTGAAGATATCGACCGCCCCCACCATCTTGACGCAGGCGTCATAGCCGCCCTTGAGCTGGATGGTGAACAGCGCCCCCGCCCCCTTGGGGTAGAGCCGCTTCGCCCGCCGGGCATAGGGCGAGGACTTGAGCCCGGCATAGGTCACCGCCTCGATGCGCGGATCGGCTTCGAGCCACGCGGCCACCGTGCGCGCGTTGGCGACGTGGCGCTCCATCCGCAGGCTCAGCGTCTCGATGCCCAAGAGCGTGATGAAGGCGTTCTGCGGGCTCTGGCACATGCCGAGATCGCGCAGGCCCACCGCGTGCCCGTGCAGCGTGAAGGCGAGCGGGCCGAAGGTCTCGTGGAACCGCAGCCCGTGATAGGCCGGCTCGGGCTCGGCCAGCGAGGGGAACTTGCCCGCCGCGGTCCAGTCGAACTTGCCGGAATCGACCACCACGCCGCCCATAACCGTGCCGTTGCCCGACAGATACTTGGTGGTCGAATGCACCACGATGGTGGCGCCATGCTCGATCGGCCGGCACAGATAGGGCGTGGCGGTGGTGTTGTCGACGATCAGGGGCACGCCCTTCCGGTCGGCGACCGCGGCGATCTTGCCAATGTCCGCAACATGCCCGCCGGGGTTGGCGATCGACTCGCAGAAGATCGCCCTGGTGCGCTTGGTGCAGGCCCTGGCGATCTCGCCCGGCTTGTCGATGTCGACGAACTTCGCCTCCCAGCCGAAGCGGCGGATGGTGTGGCTGAACTGCGTGACCGTGCCGCCATAGAGCCGGTTCGACACCACGATGTTGTCGCCCGGCCCCATCAGCGGGAACAGCGCCAAGATCTGTGCGGCATGGCCCGACGAGGTCGCAACCGCGCCGACGCCGCCTTCCAGCGTGGCGATGCGTTCCTGCAGGACCGCCACCGTCGGGTTGGTCAGGCGCGAATAGATGAAGCCGACTTCCTGGAGGTTGAACAGGGCGGCGGCGTGGTCCGCGTCGCGGAACACATAGGCGGTGGTCTGGTAGATCGGCGTCTGGCGCGCCCCGGTCGCAGGATCGGGCCGCGCGCCCGCGTGGATCTGGAGCGTGTCGAAGCCGTAGCGGGTGTCAGTCATGATTTTCTCCCCCGATGCCGTGCAGGCGATCTTCCTAACGCGCCTGTGATCGAAGTTACAGCCGGGAATTGCCGGAGCGGCCGCGGCACGCCCAGGTCCGGGGCTCAGGCGCCCTCGACCGGCTCGTAGCCCTCGAACTCGGGCGGGCCGAGATAGAGATCGCGGCTCGTGCCGGTCTCGGCATGGGCGCGGCGGAACGCTTCGGACCGGGTCCAGGCATCGAAGGCGGCGCGGCTTTCCCAGGTCGAATGCGAGCAGTAGAGCGACTGCGCCGCCGTCCGCGGCCCGCGCAGCAGATGGAACGCGCGGAACCCCGGCACCGCGTCGAGCTGCGATGTGCGCCCGGTCCAGACCGCCTCGAACGCGGCCTCGCGGCCGGGGACGATGCGGAAGCGGTTCATCGCGACGAACATGGGCCGGCCCCCTCAGCGCAGGCGCGACGACAGCACGCCGGAATTGAAGCCGCCCCAGCTCAGCTCGCCCCACAGGCGCTGGTATTCGATCTTCGGGCAGCGGTTCATGATGACGGTGAGGCCCTTGGCCTCGGCCCGCGCGGCGGCGGCATGGTCGATCACGCCGATCTGCATCCAGATGGTCTTCAGACCTCGCGGCAGCAGCACCTCGATCGCCTCGTCCACCACCGCCCCCGCCTCGGACGAGCGGCGGAAGATGTCGACCATGTCGATCGGGTCATGCGTGCGCGGGATCTCGGCAAGGCTCGCGATCACCGTCTCGCCGAACGCGGTCTGGCCGGCATAGCGCGGGTTGACCGGGATGACCTTGTAGCCCTTGAGCTTGAGATAACGCGCCACATAGAACGAGGGCCGAACCTCGTTGAGCGACACCCCGACGGTGGCGATGGTCCGCGTCCGCTCGAGCACCGCGCGAAGGTGCTGATGCGTGTAGCTCGGCTCCTGCATGGTCAGATCCTGAGTGCCGCCCGGGCGCGTCCCGAAAGAAAAAAGTCCGCCGGTCTTTCTTCGAGGAGAAACCGGCGGACATCAAGTCGGAACGAGGGACAGTGAGTGTCGGAGCAGGGTGTTCATGCCTACTCCCACCATAGAATATGGGGCCAAAGCGAAGATTTCGTAACCCTCTGTCGCAAACTCGTGAGCAATTTTTTGCCGCCAGCCGGATTGCCACTGCACAGAGTGGATGCAACCCGGCCGTTCACCCGCGCATCGCCGCCAGATGCAGCGCCACGGCCGCGGCGTTCGAGACGTTGAGCGAGGCGAAGTCCCGCGCCGCCCTGATTCGCGCGAGGCTGTCGCACAGCCCGCGCGTGCGCGGCCTGAGCCCCGGCCCCTCGGCGCCCAGCACGAGGGCAAGCGGCTGGCCGCGGCTGGCCGCCACCGCCTCGTCGATCAGCGCCTCGCCCGCGCCGTCGAGGCCGATCAGCACATAGCCGAGGTCGCGCAACTCCTGCATCGCATCGCCGAGGTTGCGCACCTGCAGATAGGGCTGGCGCTCCAGCGCGCCCGAGGCGGATTTCGCCAGCGCCCCGGTCTCGGGCGCCGAATGGTGGCGCGGCGCAATCACCGCACGCGCGCCGAACACCTCGGCCGAGCGCAGGATGGCGCCGACATTGTGCGGGTCGGTCACCCGGTCGAGCAGCACGACCACGGGCGCGGGATCGGCCACGGTCGGGGCGCAGAGCCGCTCGATCCCGCCCCAATCCAGCGGCTCGACCTCGAGCGCCGCCCCCTGGTGCACCGATTGCGGGTCGAGGGGGGCCGTGAACCGGCGCGGATCGGCGATCTCGGGCGTCATGCCCGAGGCTTGGACCGCGTCCTCCAGCCGCTCGCGCGCGTTCGGGGTCAGGATCAGCCGCAGGCGCACCCGGCGCGGGTTGGTCAGCGCATCGCGCACCGCGTGGATGCCGAACATCCAGACGGTCTCGTCCTCGCCGCCGCGCCCCCGCGCGCCACCGGGCCCCGGCGGTCCGCGCCGGTCGCCGGGGCGGCGCGGGCCGCCGCTGGGGCGGGATTTTGGCGAAGCGGGGCGCTCGGGCGGCATGGTCTGGCCCTTTCCGGAGGTTCGGCGCATCCTATGCGCCATCCTCCGCCGCTCCGCAACAGCGCCGCTTCAAGGAGACCGACAGCCGCGCCGCCCGGCGGCGCGCAGCATCGGGTGGCTGTCGGTCGGGCAGGCGGTCGCCCTGGTCTGAACGATGGCGCCGACGGGGGCGCCGACGGGGGCATCACGTTCTCGGGCGGTCTGGCCAAGGCGAGCGCGGCGCACCCAGGATGGCGACATCAGCCAGGATCCGGTCCTCGTCGGCGATGTGAACCCGCTTCCCGAAGGTCGCGATACCCACCAAAGGCAGATCCGGCCGTCCGCTCTCACGGCCATGCCCGCTCATTCCCCGACCTGCGTCATCGGTGCGGCCGTGAATGACTGCCACTTGCCAAGTGTTCACTTGCCACAGTGTTTATCTGTGGTGAGGCAGAACGATCAATGATACAAAAAATCAGTTTTTTTGGGGGAGCATCGAGATGTCGAAGGAAATCGATAAGTTCAAGAAGGCGTGCGGTGCGCTCGAGAAGCAGGCTGACGCGATCGAGCAGGATTATGCCGCACACGGCACGAACCGAAAGCATCACAAGGACATGCTGCTCGAAAGCTCGAAGGAGATCGGCCGCGTCGTCCAGACCCTGAAGGATGCCGGCAAGACCGGCACGCAGCTCAAGGACTTCGCCAACGAGTCCGCGATGATGCCGGTCATGAAGACTGCGCTCAACGCGCTCGGCCAACTCGGCAAGGAGGAATCCCGCCTCGACCGCATCATGAAGGACGCGGCCGCGGTGCTGAAGCAGATGAACGCCCTCAACGCCGAGATCGACAAGGAAGTTACCGCTCGCAAGAAGAAGAAGGATCGCAAGGTCCTCGCGGTCGATTCCAAATCCCTGCCCGAGATGGAAAAGCTGCTCGGTGATTTCGCGACCAGAATCGTCGATTTCCAGGCCAGCACGATCGATTTGCAGAAGATGGAACAGTGGGCTCTCGAGAAGGACAAGAAGAATTTCGACACCTGGTGCACGCAGGAAATTGCAAAGACCAAGGCCGACCGCAAGACCCGCGACACGGCCGAGACCGATGAGCGGATGTTCGACGATCGGGTGATCAAACGCGAAATGGGCGCGATCAAGAAGCTCGTCGTCGATGTGAAGACCGCCTGCGGTCAGGCCGAGAAACACTTCAAGAACCGCGAGACGACGCAGGCCGATGCCGAACTCCAGAAGGCGTGGGACTATCACGCTCAGATCAAGAAGATGTACGAGCCGCATGCGCGCCAGCTCGCCAAGATGAATGCGTATGACAGGAAGGGACTTGAACAGAGCAAGGAAGGCAAGGTCATGATTGCCTCGATCGAGCAGATGGGTGCCGCGGTCGATGCCCTGAGCAAGCTCATCAAGAAGTTCTCGCGCGCGACGATCTGACGATGCAGCAACGGCGGGGCCCGCCCTCCCGGCTCCGCCGCCTTTGCCCTTCCCTTCGCCCCGGGCATGTGAGATAGGGAGCCGCCAACACCGACATCCCCGAGGAGACTTCGGATGGAGATTCGTGAGGCGCTCACCTTCGACGACGTGCTCCTCGTTCCCGGCGCGTCCGCGGTCATGCCGGCCGACGCCGACACCCGCACCCGCGTCACTGCCGAGATCGAGCTGAACATCCCGCTGATGTCCTCGGCCATGGACACCGTGACCGAGGCGCCGATGGCGATCGCCATGGCGCAGGCTGGCGGCATGGGGGTGATCCACCGCAATCTCGACATCGAGGCGCAGGCGACCGCGGTGCGCCAGGTCAAGCGGTTCGAGTCCGGGATCGTCTACAACCCCATCACGCTGCGCCCCGACCAGACGCTGGCCGACGCTCAGGCGCTGCAAAAGCAGTATTCGATCACCGGCTTCCCCGTGGTCGACGAAAAGGGCCGCCTCGCCGGCATCCTCACCAACCGCGACATGCGCTTTGCCGACGACATGCGCACGCCCGTCTCGTCGCTGATGACCGCCGAGGATCTCGCCGTGGTGCGCGAGCCGGTCGATCTCGACGAGGCCAAGCGCATGCTCCAGGCGCGCCGGATCGAGAAACTGCTGGTGGTCAACGAGCGCGGCGAATGCACCGGGCTGCTGACCGTCAAGGACATCCAGAAGGCGGTGCTGAACCCGATCGCCTGCAAGGACGCGATGGGCCGCCTGCGCGTCGCCGCCGCCACCACCGTGGGCGATGCCGGCTTCGAGCGGTCGATGGCGCTGATCGACGCGGGCGTCGACCTCATCGTGATCGACACCGCGCACGGCCATTCGGCGGCGGTCAGCCGCGCGGTCGAGCGCATCAAGGCCGCCTCGAACGCCGTGCAGGTGGTCGCCGGCAACGTCGCCACCGCCGAGGCCACGCGCGCCCTGATCGGCGCGGGGGCGGATGCGGTCAAGGTCGGCATCGGCCCGGGCTCGATCTGCACCACCCGCATCGTCGCCGGCGTGGGCGTGCCGCAGATGACCGCGGTGATGGACTGCGCCGAGGAGGCCGCGCGCACCGGCCAGCCGGTGATCGCCGATGGCGGCATCAAGTTCTCGGGCGACCTCGCCAAGGCGATCGCGGCGGGCGCGCATTGCGCCATGGTGGGCTCGATCCTCGCCGGCACCGATGAGGCGCCGGGCGAGGTGTTCCTGTATCAGGGCCGCAGCTTCAAGTCCTATCGCGGCATGGGCTCGGTCGGCGCCATGGCGCGCGGCTCGGCCGACCGCTACTTCCAGAAGGAGGTGGCGAGCGAGAAGCTGGTGCCGGAAGGCGTCGAAGGCCAGGTGCCCTACAAGGGCTCGGTCGGCACCGTGCTGCACCAGCTCGTCGGCGGGCTGCGCGCCGCGATGGGCTACACCGGCCATCGCAGCATCGAGGCGATGCGCGGCGGCTGCCGGTTCGTGAAGATCACCAATGCGGGCCTGCGCGAAAGCCATGTCCACGACGTGATGATCACGCGCGAAAGCCCCAACTACCGTAACTCCTGATGACTCCCGGCGCGCGGGTCGCAGCGGCGATCGGGATCCTCGGCGACTGGCTCGCGGGCGACGAGGGCGCCGACCGGCTGCTGGCGGCCTGGGGCCGGGCCAATCGCTATGCCGGCTCGGGCGACCGCCATGCCGTGGCCGATCTGGTCTATGACGCGCTCAGGCGCTTGCGCTCGGCCTGCTGGGTCGCGGGCGCGGATGGCGCCGAGGCGCGCGCGACGCTGATCGGCTCGCTCCGGCTCGACGGCATTGATCCCGCCGGCGCGTTCACCGGGCAGGGCCACGCCCCCGCGCCGCTCGACCCGGCCGAGGCGCCGCGCGACCTCGCCGGCGCGCCCGAGGCCGTGCGCCTCGATCTCCCCGACTGGCTGATGCCCGATCTCGCCGAGGTGCCGCGCGCGGCCCTGGCGGCACTGCGCC
>JAVVFE010000162.1:0-7145 GCA_032251175.1 Thermohalobaculum sp. | reverse complement strand
TTGGCAGACCAGACAGCGCACCTCCTTCGAGATCGCGCGCGCCCGCGCCTCCAGCACCGGGTCGGCCAGCATCTCGTCGGGCTGCACCGCGCCCGCAGGCCACGCCGCCAGCATCAGCACCAGCGCAAGGACCAGCCGCATCGCGCTCACTCCGCCGCCACCGCGGGGGGCACGGGGCGCGCCTTGACCGCCGCGCCCACCCGATACCGCCGGTCGCTGAGGCTGACCAGCCCGCCGAAGCCCATGATCAGCGGGCCCAGCCAGATCCAGGCCGCGAGCGGCTTCACATAGGCCCGCACCGCCCAGGCATCGCCCTGCGTCTGCTTGTCGCCCAGCACGACATAGACGTCGCGCAACAGGCTCGAGTCGATCGCGGCCTCAGTGGTCGGCATCCGCTGCACCGGATAGAGCCGCTTCTCGGCGCACAGCATCGCCACCTCGCGCTCGCCCCGCATCAGCCGGAAGCGGCCAAGCTCGGTGGTGAAGTTGCGCCCCTCGGCCCCCTTCAGCACGCTCTCCTGCCCCGCGCCGCAGGCGGGCACCTCGAACGGCGCGCCGATCGGCAGCGTGCTCACCCCCTCGAAGACGATCTGGTAGCCCCCCATCGGGATCACATCGCCCGGCCGCGCCAGGCGGATGTCCTCGCGCTCCCAGGCGGTGATGGCAGCGATGCCGCAGACCGTCACCGCCAGCCCCGAATGCGCCAGCCACTTGCCCCAGTCCGCCCGCGGCAGCCGCGCAAGCCGGCGGAAGCCGCCCAGCCCCGTCCGCGGCCAGCCCGCCCGCTCGATGATCTCGACGACCGAGCCCAGCACCATCCACGCGCCCAGCGCCAGTCCCACCGGCGCCAGCAACGCATCGCCCGACTGCATGCCCCAGACGATGCCGCCCACCGCCAGCGCCGCCGCCGCCGCCCACCACAGCCGCGAGACCACGCGCCCGAAATCGGCGCGCTTCCACGCCATGATCGAGCCGAGCGGCATCGCCACGACCAGCATCACCATGAAGGGCGTGAAGGCGAGATTGAAGAACGGCGCGCCGACCGAGATCTTGGCGCCGTCCACGAACTCGCGCACCAGGGGCGCCAGCGTGCCGGTGAACACCACCGCCGCCGCCACCGCCAGCATCAGGTTGTTGTAGATCAGCGCCCCCTCGCGGCTGAACGGGCGGAACGCCCCTTCCGCCTTCATCGACGGCGCGCGCCAGGCAAACAGCGTCAGCGAGCCGACGATCGCGACCGCCAGGATCGCGAGGATGAACAGCCCCCGCTCGGGATCGACCGCGAAGGCATGGACCGAGGTCAGCACGCCCGAGCGCACGATGAAGGTGCCGATCAGCGAGAGAGAAAAGGCGATGATCGCCAGCAGGATGGTCCAGGTTTTCAGCGCCGCCCGCTTCTCGACCACGATGGCCGAATGCAGCAGCGCCGCCGCCACCAACCAGGGCATGAAGGAGGCGTTCTCGACCGGGTCCCAGAACCACCAGCCGCCCCAGCCCAGCTCATAGTAAGCCCAGTAGCTGCCCAGCGCGATCCCCAGCGTCAGGGCGATCCAGGCCGCCAGGGTCCAGGGCCGCACCCAGCGCGCCCAGGCGGCATCGACGCGGCCCTCGATCAGGGCTGCGATGGCAAACGAGAACGACATCGAAAGCCCGACATAGCCCAGGTAAAGGAACGGCGGGTGGAACGCCAACCCGGGGTCCTGCAACAGCGGGTTGAGGTCGTTGCCGTCGAACGGCGGCGGCACCAGCCGCTCGAACGGGTTCGAGGTGAACAGGATGAAGGCGAAGAACGCCGCCCCGATCATCGCCTGCACCGCCAGCGCGCGCGACTTCAGCCCCAGCGGCAGGTCGCGCCCGAAGGCTGCAACCATCGCGCCGAACAGCGTCAGGATCAGCATCCACAAGAGCATCGAGCCCTCGTGGTTCCCCCAGGTGCCCGAAATCTTGTAGAGCAGCGGCTTCAGCGAGTGCGAATTCGTGGCCACCAGCCGGACCGAGAAGTCCGACACCACGAAGGCATGGGTCAGCGCCGCAAAGGCGATGCCGGTCAGCAGGAACTGCACCAGCGCCGCGGGGGCGGCGGTGCGCATCCAGTCGCTCCAGCCGCGCGCGGCGCCGACCATCGGCACGCTCATCTGGAACAGCGCGACCGCAAAGGCGAGCGTCAGCGCGAAATGTCCGATCTCGACGATCATCGGTCCGTCCTTCGGTGGCCTCGCGCTACTATAGGCACCCTGCGCGCCGGGCGACAGGGGGGCAGAGCGTCACATCCCGGATACCTGCGCCCCGATCGCGTCACGACAGGGTTCGCAGCGTTTCACGCAACGCCTCAGGGCCGCCGGGCGCAAGGCCCGCGTCGATCTCGGCATGCAGTGCGCGCCAGGCCGGCATCGCCGCCACCAGCGCATCGACCCCCGCATCGGTCAGCCGCAGCCGGCGGCCCCGGCGGTCGTGTTCGTCGGGCTCGACCCGCACCAGCCCGCGCCGCTCCAGCGGCTTGAGCGCCGCCGTCAGCGTCGTGCGGTCCATCGCCAGCAGCGCCGCGACATCGCCCAACCGCGGCGGCGCCGGCCGGTTGAGCGACATCAGCACCGAGAACTGCCCGTTGGTCAGCCCGAAGGGCCGCAGCGCCAGGTCGAACCGCCGCGCCACCGCCCGCGCCGCGCGTTGCAGATGCAGGCACAGGCAGCCATCGCGCACCTCGTGCGTTACGCTCAGGGGAAGGTCGTCACGCATCACCATCGCCCAATTATGTTGATATCAACCTAGCGTGCAAGGACCATCCCCGCCCGGCGGCACCGAGTCGCATCCGCCGTCGGACCAGACGCTGCCACGGGAGGCCAGCCATGCCGGACGCCGTTCGCCTGCTCATCGGAACGAAGAAGGGCCTGTTCTTCCTCGACTCGGACGCCGGGCGCACCGGCTGGCGCCTCACGGGCCCGCATTGCGCCACATGGCCGATCAACCACGCCGTGGCCGACCCCGCGACCGGGGCGATCCATGCGGGCGGCGGCAACGAATGGTTCGGCCCCGCCGTCTGGACCTCGCGCGACGGCGGCGCAAGCTGGACCCATTCCAGCGCCGGGATCGCCTACGAGGAAGGCGCCGAGCCGGTGAAGTCGGTCTGGAGCCTGATGTCCCGCGACGGCCGCCTCTATGCCGGGGTGCAGCCCGCCGGCCTGTTCGTCAGCACGGATGGCGGCGAGAACTTCGCACCGCTCGACGCGCTGCGCCATCACCCGAGCCGCGAGCGATGGATGCCGGGGGCTGCGGGGCTCATCCTGCACCATATCGTCGGCCACCCGCGGGATGCCGCGCGCCTGTGGGTCGCGATCTCGGCCGCGGGCGTGTTCGCGACCGAGGACGGCGGCCAGACCTGGACACCGCGGAACCACGGCACGCGGCAGGACTACGCGCCCGAGGAACACCGCTATGCCGAGGTCGGGCAATGCGTCCATTCCCTCACCATGGCGGCGGGCCAGCCCGACCGGCTCTACCAGCAGAACCATTGCGGCATGTATCGCAGCGACGACGCCGGCGCGAACTGGCAGAGCATCGAGCCGGGCCTGCCCTCGACCTTCGGCTTCCCCGCGGTCGCGCACCCGTCCGACCCCGACACGCTGTTCCTGTTCCCGCTCAACGGCGACCAGCAGGGGCGTTTCGCCCCGGACGCGCAGGCCGCGGTCTGGCGCACCCGCGACGGCGGCGCGACGTGGGCCGCGCTGCGCACCGGGCTGCCGCAGCAGGGCGCCTACCTCACCGTGCTGCGCCAGGCCATGGCGACCGATGCGGGCGACCCCGCCGGGGTCTATTTCGGCACCACCTCGGGCGAGGTCTATGCCAGTGCCGACGAGGGCGAGAGCTGGCAGTGCGTCGCCCGCCACCTGCCGATGATCTCGTCGGTCGAGGCGATGCGGCGGTGAGCGCCCCGGCGCAAACCGGCGCCGCCCCGGAACCCGTTCCGCGCGTGCGCGTCCTGCTGCCGCGTGGGCTGGTCGATCTGTTCCCCGGCGCGGCCACCGACATCGAGGTCGAGGCCGCCACCGTCGATGCCGTGCTCGACGCGCTCGACCGTCGCTGGCCGGGGATGCGCGCGCGCCTCGCCGACACGCGCCCGGCGATCCGAAAGCACATCAACATCTTCATCGACGGCGAGCGGGCAACACTGAAGACGCCGCTCAAGCCGGGCGACGAGGTCTGCATCCTCACCGCGATCAGCGGCGGCTGAGGCGCACGCGCCGAAGGGCTTCCGGCAAGCGGGCGCGCTCACAGATGCGCCGTCCCCTCGATCAGCACCACCCCGGTGCCGCCGACCTTGACGCCCGTGATCGCGTCCCTTGCGCCCAGCACCTCGACCCGCGCGCTGCCGGGGCGCCCCATCAGGTGGCCCTGCTCGGCGATGAAGCGGGGCCGCGCGATCAGCCCGTGGCGCCACAGATAGGCCGCCATGCAACCGGTGGCCGACCCGGTGAAGGGGTCTTCCTCGGGCCCGGGCGGGGCCAGCATCAGCCGCGCGGCGGTGTCGCCGGCCTGCGTGAAACCCTGCGTCACGCACAGGAACGGCTCCCAGAAATCGACCTTGGAGTGCTGCGCCTTCAGCGCCGCCACATCGAGCCGCGCCCGCCCCAGCGCGTCGAGATCGCGCAGCACCGTCACGCAGAAATGCGGCCCCCCGGTCGAGACCGTCTGCGGCGTGCCAACCACGTCGGCGGCGTCGAGCCCGAACAGCCCCGCGATCGTCCCCGGCGCATGGCTGTCGCCGAACACCGGCGCATATTGCGTCATGGTGAACAGCGGCAACGCGCCGCTGCGGTCCACCTCGATCTGCACGACGCCTGCGCCCAGTTCCAGCGTGAAGCGGTCGCGATCCCCGATCAGCCCGGCGCGGTCCAGCGCCGCACAGGTCGCGATCGTCGGGTGCCCCGCCATCTTGATCGGCCCGCTGGCGAGGTAATAGCGCGCGCCAAAATCAGCCTTTTCGGAAAAAACCGCGAAAGAACATTCACTTAGGCGCGTTTCACGCGTGAAAGCGATGCGCGCGGCCTCGTCCAGGTCGTCCGCATCGAACACCACGGCACAGGGATTGCCGCCCATCGGGCGGTCGGTGAAGGCATCGACCCAGAAGGTCGGGCGGGCTTTCATCGTTCGGCCTCTGCGATCAGGATCATCGGTGTCGCAGGATTACCTCCCCCACCCGGCCACGGCAAACGATGAGTCTTGCGGCGCCGCATCACGGCCGCGAATGGCGCCCGCTCAGCTTCCGCTGCCGCCCGCAGCCCCCGGCGTCGGCGCGCCGTCCTGCCAGTGGCCCTGCTGCTTCAGCGCGTCGGACACCTCTTTCGGCATGTAGTTCTCGTCATGCTTGGCCAGCACCTCGACCGCCTCGAACCGGCCGCCGCGCAGGTAGCCCTCGGCCACCACGCCCTGCCCCTCGCGGAACAGGTCGGGCAGCACGCCCGTGTAGGCCACGCTCAGCGTGCCGTTGCCATCGGTGACGTCGAACGTCACGGTCTCGCCCTGCCCGCGCGTCAGCGAGCCCTCGGCCACCAGCCCGCCGACCCGCAGCAGCCGGTCGGGACTGTGCGCCGCAGCCATCAGCTCGGTCGGCGAGAAGAAGAACACGATGGTGTCGCGGAACGCGAACGAGACCAGCCCCGCCGCGCCCGCCATCAGCACGGCGCCGAAGATCAGCATCTGGATGCGCCGTGTCTTGCGTGTCGCCATGATCATTCCTCCGGCATCGGCGGCTCCAGCAGCGCGGCATTGGCGACCGCATTGACCTCGGCTCCCAGGATAAGGGCTACACCCGCGAGGTAGAAGAACAGAAGCGTCACAACGACGCCCCCCAGCGTGCCATAGGTCACCGTGTAGCTGGGTGCGAAGGCCAGGTATTGCGAGAAGGCCGTGCCAGCCAGCCCCAGCACCAGCACGGTCGCCGCAATCCCTGGCCACAGCCGCACCCCCCGCATCCGGCGCGAGGGCAGCAGGCGGTGGACATACCACAGGAACACCGCCAGCACCGCGGCCGAGACGGCATAGCGCGCCAGATCGGCCGAGACCGGCACCACCAGCCCGGTGTGGTGCTCGATCAGACGGAAGGTCAGCGGCGCCAGCACGATCAGTGCGCCCAGCAGCACGAAGACCGCGAAGGCCGACAGCACCATCGCGACCGAGACCGCCCGGTTCAGCGTGAAATGCCGCCGCACGCCGCCGTCATAGGCGCGGTCGAGCGCGATCCTGACCGCCTCGACCCCGTTCGACGCCGCCCAGATCGCGCCCAGCGCCGCGACCGTCAGGACGCCGCCGCGCCGCTGGCCGATGACCTCGACCACCACCGGCTCGAGCGTGCGGGCGACATGGTCGGGCGCGGCCGCGAACATCGCATCGAGCGCCGCGGCCGTGCCCTCGGGCCCGACCACGAACCCCGCCAGCGCGGTGGCGAAGATCAGGAAGGGCATCAGCGACAGCATCGCCGAAAAGGCGATATGGCCGGCCAGAACGCCGCCCTCATGCGCCGTGTAGCGCCGGATCACGGCCGAGCAGAACCGCATGGCCCGGACCAGGGACGCACCGGTCGGGTTCATCCGGCTACCGCCGCGGGCCGCCGTCGGGCAGCGCCGCCCCCGCGCCGCCGCGGCGCCCCGAGGATCGTCAGCCCCACGGTGTCGCTCATCTCCGGCTCCCGATCGGGCCCTGGGGCCTGACAGACTGCCCGCGGTCTAAGCCAAACGCCCATGCCATGCAATCGATTGCCCGATTTCGGGCCGCGCGCGCGGCCCGAACGCATCCCGCGCAAGCGGCCCAGCGCCGGCCCGGCCGCCCCCGGCGCGCCCCGCGTCTCAGGCCGCGCGAAACACCGGGGCGGCGGGATCGAAGCGCCGCGCGCCCTCCGAGACCGCGGCGGGATCGCCGCTGGTCAGCGCCGTGACACCGCCCGTGCCCGCCGAGGCGAACCGCGGATGGCGCCGCAGGTAGTCGGCAAGGCTTTCGCCGACGATCCCGGGCTGCGACAGGATCGCGGTCGCGGCCGGCAGCGCGGCGCGGAAGATGTCGCCGATCAGCGGATAATGCGTGCAGCCGAGCACCCCGGCGGCGGGCGTGCCGTGGCGCAGCAGCGCGCCCGCGCGCGCGCCCACGATCCGCGC
>JAVVFE010000161.1:0-7227 GCA_032251175.1 Thermohalobaculum sp. | reverse complement strand
GCACCATACCCGGCGGCCCGGTCACACGGGCCGCCGATTTCGTCTCGCGGATGCGTCTCGGGCCACGGACTTCCGGCGCCTGAGCCTGGGCCTTACTCCGCCGCCTGCCGTGCAGCGACGCCCTGCAACGCCTGCCACAGCTTGATCGGCGTGTAGGGGGTCTCCAGCGGCTCGCGGTATCCCGCCCGCCACAGCGCGTCCAGAACCGCAAGCGCAGTCGCGGGGATGCCGCCGACCGAGCCCGACTCGCCGCAGCCCTTCACGCCCAGCGGGTTGGTGCGCGCCGGCACCTCCTCGAAGGCCAGGTCGAACATCGGCAGGTCGGCGGCGCGCGGCAGGCGGTAGTCCATGAAGCTGCCGTTCAGCGGCTGGCCGGTGTCGGGGTCCCAGCGCGCCTCCTCGCCGATCACCTGGCCGATGCCCTGCACGATCCCGCCATGCACCTGGCCAGCCACCAGTTCCGGGTTCACCAGCCGGCCGAAGTCGTCGACGATGGTGTAGCGCAGGATGTCCAGCGCGCCGGTCTCGGGGTCGATCTCGACCTCGCAGACATGGGCGCCGTTGGGGAAGGTTGAACTCGACTCGACCTTGACGCGACCCGCGGCGGCGATCCCGCCGGCGCCGTGCGCAAGCTCGGCCAGCCCGACCGCGATGTCGGTGCCCGCGACGCGAAAGACCCCGCCCTCGCCGGGCAGGAATTCCAGGTCCGCGGCCGCCGCCTCCAGCCGGTCGGCGGCCAGCGCCCGCGCCTTGTCGATCAGGTCGTCCGATCCTGCGATCAGCGCCTGGCTCGCCATGATCAGCGAGCGCGAGCCGCCGGTGCCGCCGCCCGAGGGCAGGGCGTCCGAGTCCCCCGGCATCACCCTGACCGCGTCGATCGGCAGGCCCAGGCGCTCGTGCGCGATCTGGGCCCAGGCGGTTTCGTGGCCCTGGCCCGAGGACTGCGTGCCGACCCAGATGCGCAGGCAGCCGGCGGCGTCCAGCTCCATCCGGGTGTTCTCGGTCGGCTGGCCGCCGGTGCGCTCGAAGTAATAGGCGACCCCGATGCCGCGATGGCGGCCGCGGGCGCGTGCCTCGGCGGCGCGGGCCTCGAAGCCCGCGCAGTCCGCGGCGGCGGTGGCACGGTCCAGCACGGTGTGGGTGTCGAGGCTGTCGAACACGAAGCCCCCGGCCGAGCGGTGCGGCACGCGGTCGGCCGTCAGCAGGTTGCGCCGGCGGATCTCGACCCGGTCGATGCCCAACTGACGCGCGGCGGCCTCCATCAGCCGCTCGGTCGCATAGATCGTCTCGGGCCGGCCGGCGCCGCGATAGGCGTCGGTCGGCGGCGTGTTGACGAAGGCGCCGCGCACCTCGGCATGGATCGCGCCGACGTCATACATGCCGCCCAGCAGCGCGGCGGAAAAGGCGGTGTGGACGCCCGCGCCATAGCTCGAGTAATAGGCGCCAAGCCCCGAGATCGTGCGCATCCGCATGGCGAGGCACCGCCCCTCGGCGTCGAAGGCGCCCTCGACCGTGCCCCGCATGTCGCGCCCCTGCGCGTCCGACAGGAAGCTCTCGGACCGCGAGCCCACCCATTTCACCGGCTGGCCCAGGTCGGCCGCGGCGCGCGCGCAGAGGCCGTATTCCGGGTGGTCCATCAGCTTCATGCCGAACGCCCCGCCGACATCGCCGACATGCACCCGCACCCGGTCGGGCTCGACCCCCAGCGCGCGGGCGATCTTGGCGCGCATCCCGTGCGCACCCTGGCTGCCGATCCACACCTCCCACCGGCCGCTTTCGGGGTCGTGGCGCACGTTGACCGCGCGCGGCTCGAGCGAGTTGACGACGATCCGCTGGTTCAGCACCGGGGTCGAGACGATGTGCGCTGCGCGCGCGAAGGCCGCATCGGTCGCCGCCCGGTCGCCGCAGGACCAGGTGTAGGCAAGGTTCCCCGGCGCCTCGGCATGGAGCTGCGGCGCCCCGGCGGCAAGCGCCGCATCGGGCGCGGTGACGGCGGGGCGCTCGTCGATGTCGATCTCGATCAGCGCCGCCGCATCCTCGGCCGCCGCCCTGCTCGTGGCCACGACGAAGGCCACGGGCTGGCCGACATAGCGCACCACGCCATCGGCAAGGTGGGGCAGGACGACCGGGGCAGGGGCAGGATCCAGCGGGAATTCGTTGGCCAGCGGCGCCAGGCGCCCGGCGATGTCCGCATGGGTCCAGACCAGCCGGACGCCCTCGGCCTCGACTGCTCCGCCAAGCTCGATCCGCGTTATCTTTCCGTGCGCTACGTCGCTTCTGACGACATGCGCGTGAAGCTGATCCGGCAACCCCAGATCATCAACGTAAGACCCGCTGCCGGTCAGCAGCCGGGTGTCCTCGAGCCGCCTGACCGGCTGGCCGATGCCGAATTTCATGACTGTCCTCACATGAAGATTTATGGCACAGTAGTCACGGGTGCGAGTGCGTCAAGCCACGGGAGTGTGGCATTTGCGCAGCTAATCAAAGAGGTTCACGTTCGGTTTCAACTGCGTGTTTTCGCTCGCAAATCCGTGTTGGTAGAGTGAGCGGGGCGAATCAGGGGTGGTTACGCAGTGTTTAAAGACGACAGGATGATTTCCGTCCTCAGCGGGATTGTGCTGATGCTTGCCATCGGCACGCTCGTCCAGCGTGGGGACGTCGTGGCCGATCTCTTCAGTGGCGAGCCCGATCCGATCGTGCTGGTTGAAGATATCGCCTCTGTCGATGCGGACACGCTTGCGCGCATCGATGTGCTTGCGAACGACACGGGCCTGGAGGACGCCGACGCGTCCCGGCTGGTCGTTCTGACCCAACCCGAATGCGGTCGCGTGTTCGTGCAGGATGGTGCGCTCCAGTATCTCGGCGACCGCAATTGCGCAGCCTCGCAGCGCATCGTCTACGGAATTTCGGGCGTCGACACCAGCGAGGCGGGCGAGGTTCTGGTGAATGTCCGCGGTGCCACTGGTGTGGCCCGACCGGCGGCCGAGCCCGCGGTCGCGCCCGTGGCCCAGGCGCCGGCAGCCAAAGACCCGGCCACCAAAGACCCGGCGGCCGACGACGTCGTGGCGCTGCGCTCGACCGACACCCCCGCCGCTGCCGCGCGCGAGCCTGCGCCGACGCTGCCGGCGGCCGGATCGCAGGGCCTCGGCCGGGCGCAGGGCGGCGCGGGTGCGGCCGATGCGCCGGCGCGGCCCGGTCTGGCCTCGGCCGACGCGCCGGCTGCGACCGGCGTGCCCGCGGTTCGCGCGCCTGCAACCCCGGCGCCGGGTGCCACGGCCTCCCTGCCCAACCTGTCCGGCGATGCGCCGATGACTGCGCCCACCGGCTTCGACCGCTCGGCAACGCCGGCGCAACCCGCGCCGCAGGTTGCGCTTCGCGCACCGACGGTGCCGGGGCTGCCGGGGGCAACGCCGCCGGCGGCGATCGGGGCGGCCCGGGGCTCGGCGACCAACGCCCTGCCGTCCGGCACTGCACCTGGCACGCGCGATCCCGTCGCCCCGGCGCTTGCCGGCTTGGCAGACCCGTCGATCCCGCGCATTCCCGCCGGACTCGGCAGCGATCTCTCAGTGCCGTCCGTCGCCAACGACTCGGCGCTTGCCGGGATCGGCTCGACCGATGCCGCGCCCGAGGCCGCGCCCGAGCGCGCGGCGCCGGGCGGGCTCGGGCATGGGGTCGCGACCCTTGCGCTTGCCCGCGTCGAAATTCCCGATGCGGTGGCGGCCCCCTCGTCCGCCTCGTCGCAGGGCCTCTCGCTCGACGTCGGCGCGGGCGACAGCGCGCTCAGCGCGCCGCGTCTGGCGCCCGAGATCGACGCGACCGATGGCCAGCGCATCACCATCCTGGAACCCTCGGCCGGCCTGGGCGAGATCCTGCTGTTCGGCGATCCGCTCACCCTGCGCCCGATCGACACGACCGTGCCGCAGCTCGCGATGCCGTCAGACGGCGGCGTGGCCGCATCCGACCTGCGCCAGGCGGCGCTGCAGCCGCCGGCCTCGACCGCTCCGGGCGCAACCGTCGCGCCCGCGGCGCAGCCCGGCGCGATGGCCGAACCCGACCGCGTCGCGGCGCTGCCGCGGGTCGACCAGACCTGCGCGGTGCCGCCCTCGATCACGCTCGACATCCGCCCGGCGGGCGAGACCGAACTGGTGATCACCTCGCCCTGCCACGCCGACTCGATCGCCCAACTCTCCTATGCCGGGCTCGACCTTGGCATCCGCATCGACCGCGGCGGGCAGGGGGCGGTGACGGTTCTGGGCTTTGCCAGCTCGGCCGATGCGATCCTCGCCTTCGACGATGGCGAAACGCTCGACTTCAGCCTTCCCTTCACCGGCACCGACCGGGTCGAGCGCGTGGCGCTGGCCTGGGACGCCCCGGTGGCGCTGGAACTGCACGCCATCGAATTCGGCGCCGCCCAGGACGGCCCGGGCCACATCAACCCCCACAACCCCGGCGATTTCCGCGAGGTGCGGCGCCGTGGCGGCGGGTATCTGACCACCTATGCGCCGGTCGAAGGCGTCGGGCAGAGCGTGCACATCTATTCACACTGGCTGCGTCGGGGTGGCGAAGCCGGAGTGGTGAAACTGTATATCGACTTCGCGAGCCGGCATGCCGCGCGTCTTGCGGGCACCTGTGGCGACGGTCCGCTGGCGCGGCCTGCCTTCACGGTGATCCGCGCGTCACGCGGCCGGATCGAGACGCCCGTCAGCCGCAGGCTCGCCTCGGTCGATTGCGCGGCGGTCGAGACGATGCAGTCTCACCTGATCGAAGCGGCCGTGCGCGACATCATCATCTCGCAGCGCTGACGCGCTGGTGGGGGGATCTCGGGCATGCGCCAAAGGGAGCCGAGGACGGGGGTAGGAATGAAGAAAACGATGTTGAGGCTTGCCGTGACCGCTGTGGCAGGCGTGTGCCTCGCGGCCGGGCTTGCGGGCGGCGCGCTGGCGCAGGCCCGCCCCGTGGTGACGCTGAAGTCGCTCGACGGCTTCACGCAGCTTCGCGGCGAACTGGTCGACTACGACGGCACGAGCTACACCATCTCCACCGCGCTCGGGACGCTGCAGGTCGATGCGCTCCAGGTCCGCTGCGAAGGCGACCAGTGCCCCAAGGACGAGATGTTCGGCGCGGCCTTCGCCATCGCCGGGTCGAACACCATCGGCGACACGCTGATGCCCGCGCTGATCGAGGGCTATGCCTTCTCGCTCGACGCCGATCTCGAGAACGAACTGGGCGGCGTCGAGAACGAGAGCACCCTGCGCGTGAAGTCCGGTGATGGACGCGAGATGGCGGCAATCGACCTCAAGGCGCATGGCTCCAACGAAGCGTTCGCGGCGATCGCGGCGAATACCGCCTCGATCGCGATGTCGTCCCGCTTGGCGCGCGATGCCGAGGTCGAAGCCCTCGCCGCCGCGGGCATTGCCGATCCGCGCGACGGGCCGGGCGAGCATATCGTGGCGCTCGATGCGCTCACCATCATCGTGCATCCCGACAACCCCGTCCGCTCGCTCAGCACCGAGCAGATTGCCGGGATCTTCGGCGGCGATATCACCAACTGGTCCGCGGTCGGCGGCCCCGATCTGCCGATCAAGGTCAACGCCATGGCCGACGCCAGCGGCACCATGGATTCGTTCAACCTGCTCGTGCTGCGGCCCGCGGGCTATGCGGTCGCGGCCTCGGCCCAGCGGTTCGACGACAATGCGGCGCTGTCGGACGCCGTTTCCGGCGACCCCGCGGGGATCGGCATCACCGGCCTTGCCTTCACCCGCGCGGCCCGCGTCCTCGCGATCCGGCAGGAATGCGGCATCCTCTCGGCGCCGACCAGCTTTGCGGTCAAGACCGAGGAATACCCGCTCTCGCGGCGCCTCTATCTCTACGAGAACCCCAACAATCTGCCCGCCCATGCGCGCAACCTGATCCGCTTCGCCAAGTCCAACGACGCGCAGTCGATCATCGAGGAGGCGGGCTTCGTCAGCCTCAACGTCGAAAGCCGCGCGCTGGCGGACGAGGGCGAGCGCATCCTCTACTCGATCGCCTCGGACGAGGAGTTCTCGCTGCCCCTGATGCGCGAGATGATTGCCGAACTGCGCGACGCCCAGCGCCTCAGCTTCGCCTTCCGCTTCACGCCGGGGTCCAGCCGGCTCGATCCCAAGTCGCTGGCCGACGTCAAGCGCCTGTCGGAAATGATCGCCCAGGGCGAGTTTGCCGGGCGCGAGGTGCTGCTGATCGGCTTCACCGACTCGATCGGCCAGTTCGACCTCAACCGCGGGCTTGCCGTGCGCCGGGCGCAGGGCGTGCTCGACGAGATCGCGCTTGCCGCCGGACCCGCGGCGCTGGCCAGCACGCGCGTCGCGGTCCAGGGCTTCGGCGAGCTGACCCCGGTCGGCTGCAACGAGACCTTCCAGGGCCGGTTCGCCAACCGCCGGGTCGAGGTCTGGGTCCGCGATCTGCGCGGCTGACCCGGGCCCAGGCCTGCCTGCGTCACCCTGCGGCCCCGTGCAGCCTTGCGCGGGGCCGCATTCCGTTGATGATGGCGCCGCACACAACAACCGGGAGACCTGCCATGCCTCGTGACGTCGTGATCCTCGATGGCGCCCGCACAGCGATCGGAACCTTCGGCGGCGCGCTCGCCGGCATCGCGCCGACCGAAACGGCGCGCATCGCGGCCGTGGCCGCGCTCGAGCGCGCGGGCGTCGAGGGGCGCGATATCGGCCATGTCGTGTTCGGCCATGTCATCAACACCGAGCCGCGCGACATGTATCTGAGCCGCGTCGCGGCCATCAGCGCCGGCATCCCGGACGAGACGCCGGCGATGAACGTCAACAGGCTCTGCGGCTCGGGCGCGCAGGCGATCGTGTCGGCGGCGCAAGCGATCCAGCTTGGCGACACCGATTTCGCGCTGGCGGGGGGCGCCGAGTCGATGTCGCGCAGCCCGCATTCGATGCAGGTCGCGCGCACCGGCCAGAAGATGGGCGATGCCACCATGGTCGACATGATGATCGGCGCGCTCAACTGCCCGTTCGGCACCGGCCATATGGGCGTGACCGCCGAGAACGTGGCGGCCGAGCACCAGATCAGCCGCGCCGAGCAGGACGCCTTCGCGCTGGAAAGCCAGCGCCGCGCCGGCGTCGCGATCTCGGAAGGCCGCTTCAAGGGGCAGATCGTCCCGGTCACCGTCAAGACCCGCAAGGGCGAGGTGGTGTTCGACACCGACGAGCACGCCAAGCCCGCGAC
>JAVVFE010000160.1:0-7271 GCA_032251175.1 Thermohalobaculum sp. | reverse complement strand
GGCCGGCCCGCCCGGCCGGTGGGGCAGAGCGCGCGCAGCGCCTCGAAATTCGCGAGCTTCAGGGTCTCGGGCGTCTCGATCAGGCCGGGCGCCACCACGTTCGCGGTGATGCCGCGGCTGGCGTATTCACGCGTCAGCGATTTGGCGAGCGCCAGATAGCCGCCCTTGGCCGCGGCATAGCTGGTCTGGCCGCGGTTGCCCGCGATGGCGGCGAGCGACGAGATCGCGATGATCCGGCCCCAGCGGCTGCGCATCATCGGCAGGATCAGCGGGCTGAGGGCGACGAAGAAGCCGTTGAGGTTCACGTCGATCACCTGGCGCCAGTCGTCGAACTCCATCGCGGCAAAGGGCATGTCGCGGTGCAGGCCGGCATTGTGGACCAGAACCTGGATCGGTGCATCGGTGGCCATGGCGCCGAGCGTGGAGCGGGTCTCCTCGATCCGGGTCAGGTCGAGGGCGATCGCCTCGGCGCTGTGGCCCGCCTCGCGGATGGCGGCGGCTGTGGCTTGTGCGGCGGCGAGGTTCGCCCCGGCCTGGACGATGACATGCAGTCCCTGGCGCGCAAGCGTGTGCGCGATGGCGGCCCCGATCGGGCTCGACCCTCCGGTGACCAGCGCGCGCCTCACGTCCCGCTCCGCTGCATGCTGAGCAGAAGCTCGCCCGAGACGATGCAGCCCGCGTCGTCGGCCACCTCGAATCGGTAGCTGGCGGCGGCGTCATGCGCAGCGATCCGCTCGGCCCGGGCGGTCAGCGGGCCGTCGTCCCCGACGGTGCCGCGCGCAAGCACGACGTTGCCGAGCGTCAGCACCAGCCCGGTATGCGCCGCGCCGATGGCGTGGAGCGAGGCGTGGGCGGCGGCGGCCTGCGCGCCGATCTCGACCAGCGCCGCGGCATGCAGGACGCCCGCAATGCGCAGCGGATAGCCGGCGGCGCGATGGTCGGTCGCGCGGCAGCGGATGCGGTCGGGGTCGGCCGACAGGACCTCGGCCAGCAGGCGCATCGTGCCGGCGTGTGGCATCTGCCGCAGGGCCTGTTCGGTCATCGTGTCATCGCGCATCGGCGGCCTCCATTGCGGTGATCCGCAGCGCCGCGTCGCCGGGCAGGGCAAGGGTGATCTCCGATCCATCGGGCGAAAGGATGCGCTGCAGGAGCGGCAGGAGGACGCGGACGGGGTTTCCGCTGGCGGTCAGCGAGTCGGCCGCCTGCGGCGGCGTCGACGGCGTGGCCGCGGTCCCGGTCACGACGGTGAGGTCGAGCGCGGCGATGCTGCCGGGGGTTTCGGCGGGGCTGAGCGCCAGGCTTGCCGCCATCGGCAGCCCGATCGGCCGCTTCTCGAGCAGGGGCTCGGGCATCGGCGCGTCGAACACGACCAGTCCGACCGCCGTGCCGTCGATGGTGGCCTGGAGCATCGCCTTCAACAGCCCCGCGCCCGCGGTCTCGTCATACGCGGCGATGCTGGTCATCGGCCCGGTCGCGCCGGCGATGATCGACCATTGGCCCTGCGCCGCGTTGTGCACGGCGTTCTGGAAGCGGATCGGCTGGATCATGATCTCGTCGCCGCGCAGGGCGGTGAGGATCTCGGCCAGGGTGCCGCCCTCGCCGGTCGAGCTGGCGAACACCCAGGCGCCGTCGCGTGGCACATGGGCGCCGATCTGCTCGGCCGCCATGAGGGCGATCCGCGTCGCCTCGCTGAGGCGCAGCGCCTGGCGGCGGGCGAGGCAAGCGGGCATCGGCGCCCAGCCCTCGGCCGGCGCCGACGCGGCCCCCGCCAGATGCCGGCGCAGCGCCTCGGCAGATTCGATCCCCGGGGCGGCGAAGCCCACGGCGTTGACGTAGAGCCGGGCGGTCATGCGTGACCGAGCACGAGCGTGCAGTTGCTGCCACCGAAGCCAAAGGCGTTGCTGAGCACATGGCGGATCGCGCCCGGCGTGCTTTCGCGGCGCGGGGCGATGGCGATTGCGGGGTCGGGCGCGGCGAGCCCGGCTGTTCCGGGCACCAAGCCCGCCGCCATCGCATCGAGGCAGAGCACCGCCTCGACCGCGCCGGCAGCGCCGAGGGTATGGCCAATCATGCCCTTGAACGACGCCGCGGCAGGCGGTGCGGCAAAGACCGAAGCCACCGCTTCCCCTTCGGCGCGGTCGTTGATCTGTGTCGCCGTGCCGTGCAGCTTCACGAAGTCGATCTCCTCGGGCAAAAGGCCGGCGCGGCCGAGCGCCTCGCGCATGGCGGCGGCAGCGCCAGCCCCGTCGGCGGGCGGCGTCGACATGCTGACCGCATCCGAGGTCTCGCCATACCCCAGCAGCCGCGGCCCGTCGCCCGCCCGCTCGATCAGGATGAAGCCTGCGCCCTCGCCGATCGAGAGACCGTCGCGCGCCGCGTCGAACGGTCGGCAGGGACTGCGCGAGACCAGCTCCAGCGCCTCGAAGCCATAGAGCGAGGTCAGGCAGAGGCTGTCGACGCCCCCGGTCAGCACCGCGTCGCACAGGCCCGACCGGATCAGTTGCGCCCCGTCGATCAATGCCTTGGCCGAGGACGAGCAGGCGGTCGAGATGGTGTAGCCGATGCCTGCGATGCCCAGATGCGCCATCAGGAACGCCGTGACCGCATGGTGGTCGCTGTGGTGGCGCAGCGAATATCCGGGGTCGAGCGGCCCGGCACCGGACCATGCCCGGAACACGGTTTCGAGCCGCTCGATCCCCGAGGTCGATGTGCCCAGCACCAACCCCACCCGCTGGCGTCCCCATCGGCCGAGCGCGGCCGCCACATGCGCGGCGAAGTCATCGGCCGCCAGCGCGGCCAGCGCCAGCCGCGTCGCGCGGTTGTCGTAGGCCGCGAGCGGCGCGGGGAACGGGGCGTCGGCGAGGGCTGCCACCGCGCCGATGGCGCAGGGAATCGTGACGCCCGGAAGCTCGCAGGGCGCAAGGCCCGAGCGGCCTGTGCGCATCGCGTCGACATGCGCATGGCGTCCGCGGCCAACAGCGGTGACCGCAACGCTGCCGGTGATGGCGAGGCTGCCGAGAGGAGGGAGCGCCCGGGCCAGCGTCATGCCCCCGGCTGCAACGGCCAGCGTTGCCGGAGATGCGCCGCCAGTCCCGTTGCAATGACCCCGATGGAGACCGTCATTCCGATATCCCTGAGAACGCCAGATCCAAGAAGTGCCATCGTCAAAAAGGCGATCAGCGTGGTCATGGCACACAGCATGACCGAGCGCACCGCCTGGCCATCTTCCCCGTCGGACGCGCTCAACGTCAAGAAGATCCCATAATCGATGCCGATGCCGACGACAAGCGCGAGCGCCATCAGCTCGAACAGCCCGATCCCGCCGCCGGCAAGCGCGACTGCAGCCGCCGTGACTGCCGTGGCGCCAAGCACCGAGACCATGATCTCGGCGACGGCGCGCAAGCGCCGGACGGCGCAGGCGAGCAGGATCGTGCAGGCCACGAACCCTACGCCGAAGCAGGCGAGCACGCGTGCGGTCAACCGGCCGAAGTTGGCCGCGAGCGCCGCCTCGTGGTCGATCATCCGGGCGCCCTCGATCGTCGCCACGGCATCGCTCAGGCGGGTCGGAGCGGCCACGTCCCAGAGCCTGACGCTCGCGATCAGCCGCCCGCCCTCGACCCGCAGCAGGCCGGCCTGCCCCATCAGGGTGTCGAGCGGGCCGGGCGCGGCGGCGTCGGGTTCGAGGCGGGCCAGTCCGTCGCGGTAGGCGGCAAGAACCTCGGACGCGAAGGCCGGTTTCAGGCCGGTGCGCGGCAGGGCCTGGGCGAGTGCTGCGGCAAAGGCGGCAGGCGCGGGCAGGGGGGCAGTGCCGGGCTCCGGCAGGGTTTGCGCGAGCAGCGCCGCGCGGCCGACCCAACCGGCGGCGCGCGCATCGGCGAGGACCCCTGCCACCTGTCGCTCGCGTGCGAGGAGGTGCGCGAGCGTCGATGCCTCGACCTCGATGCGGTGGCGGCCCGAGGGCAGGTCCATCATCCGGTCGAGCGCGGCGATCGCGTCCGTCACCGCAGGCGGCAGCGCGACGTAACCGCGCGCGCCGGGGCCGGGCAGCGCGAGGACCGCCGCAGCCCCGCCAGCGCCGAGCAGGGCAAGCGCCGGGATCTTCCAGCGCGTCGCCCGGCGCTGCGGCAGCGCGGTTGTGACTGGCCGGGCTGCCCCCCCCGGCGCGCCGAGCACGACGGTCGGGAGCGCCGCTGCGCTGAGGCCGGTCGCGACGAAGACCCCGACCTGCGCGATCGCCGGGACGCCCGCGCCGAGCAGCGACAGGAACGCGACCGCGGTGGTCGCGGCGCCGAGCAGCACCAGGCGCCGGGTCCGCGCCAGGTCGGCGGCGGTGCCGCGATGGGCGTGCAGGTGCAGCGGATAATCCATCGCCAGCCCCATCAGCGCGCCGCCGAAGCCCAGCGCCACGACATGGACCCCGCCGAACACCGCCTGCACAACGAGACCGGCGCAGGCGAGCCCGAGGACGAGCGGCAGCAGCAGGCGCGCGATCGCCCCGGCCGAGCGCAGCAGGACCGCAAGCCACAGCAGCAGGAGCCCGCCCCCGACGGCGGCGACCAGGGTCGAGCTGCGCTCGGTCTCGGCGCTGATGCGCGCGGCGATGGTGCGGGGGCCCACCAGCAGCGCTTCGGCCCCGGCGGCCTCGACCCTGGCGGCAAGCGCCAGATCGAAGGCGCGCTGCGCCGCCGCATCGAACGGCCGTTCGGCGAGCGTGATCATGACCAGCGCGGCGCTGTCGTCGCGCGCCTGGGTGACGCCACGGTGATGGGGCAACCCGCTGCCCGCGGCCGGGGTCAGCGCCTCGATCAGGCGCCGGAAGCTGCCCGTGGGGTCGAGCAAGTAGGCGTGCGCAAGCCCGCTGCTGCCCATGCTGGTGAGCGCGGCCCGGGCGCGGGCGAACTCGGCGGCAAGCGCCTCGGGCGCGAAGGCGTCCGGCGGGGGCGGGGCCAGCACGAAGCGCGCCGCCCAAAGCTGGTCCGACAGCCCGGCGGGCGGCGGCATCGCCCCGGTCGAGGCATGCGCAACCATCGGGTCGCCGGCCAGGTCGTGGACGATGGCGCGCGCGAGGGCGCTGCGCGCCTCGCGGTCGGGATGAACGACGGCAAGCACCAGGGTGCGCCCCTCGGGGATGTCGAGCGGGGCCTCGAGCGACGCCTCCACCCCGGTCAGGGCCCGGATGTCGGTCTCGATCCGCAGGGTCGCCACCGCGAGCCCGGCCAGACATGCGGCAAGCAGGAACGCCGCGCGCAGCCCCGTCATCGCGCGGTCCCGAACGCGATCAGCCGGCGGATGCCGCCGGGCTCGTTGATCTCGATGCCGCGCAGCACGGCGCCGCAGCCGATCAGGATCACCGGCAACACGTCCGGCGTCTGATGCACTGCGAGCCGGACGCGCCACAGCGACGTGTCCGAGACCAGCGCCGGCGCGAACCGCTCGGCAAGCAGGGCGAGGTTGCCCGACATGACCGCCCGCAGCGCCTCGAGCACGGGGCGCGCTTCGGGCGGAATCGGCAGCAGGTTGCGCTCGGTCTCGGGCGCGTCGCGCAGCGAGACGACGTCCTCGCCGACCTCGCTGATCTCGACGCGCGGGCGGGCCTGCGCCTTCACCAGCCAGCCGTCGGGCGCGACATGCATCGTGCCGCTCGCGGTCTCGGGCGCGGGCAGGGCGTCGTGGTGCACCTCCTCGCGGTAGGGAATGGTCGCATTGGGGTCGATGGCGAGCCCGGTCAGCACCGCGGCGGCCGATACGGGCGGCGGCGCCGCACAGTCGCCGAACACGGCGTCAGCGCCAGACGTCGAAGAAATTGAACCAGTTATAAGGATGGCGGCGGCACATGTCCGCCACCGCGTCGGCATAGGCCTGCGCCAGCGCGGCGCAGGTGGCGTCGCGCTCGGCGCGCGGCACCGGGCGACCGTCGTGCAATTGCGTAAAGACGATGTCATAGGCTCTCGGTCCGGTGCGGGGCGCGAAGCAGAGGACGACAGGGACCTCGGCAAGCATCGCCGTCAAGTAGGGCGCGCGCGGCAGGCGCAGGGGGCGGCCAAAAAACGTCACCTCGACCTCGGCGCGCGGCGCGTGGCGGGGCATCCGGTCGCCGAGGAAGGCGACCAACTGGCCGGCGTCCAGTGCGGTGCGGGCTGCGAGCATCGCGTCGATGCCGTCGCGCAGCGCGATGACCTGACCCGCGAGCGCAGGGTTCACCCCCCCGAGCAGGCGCGATGTCTTCTCGGCATTGTCCTCGAACATCATGTAGCGCACCACCAGCCCGGGCAATGTGCGGTCGAAGGCGCGCAATGCCTCGAAGCTGCCGAAATGGGCGCCGAGCAGCACCGCCCCCCGACGCCGGGCGTGGAGGTCGGCGACGATCCGCTCGTTCGCCGCCCTGATCGCGAAGGCGCCGGCGCCATCGGCCAGCAGCCCGACGCGGTCGAGGATGACATGGGCGAAGGTGCGCACCTGCCGGTGCCGGTCGGAGAGGTGCGGCGCGCGACCCAGCACGGCGCGCAGATACGCATCGGCACCGGCCGCCGCCGCGGCGCTGGGGAACAGCGTGAAGTAGAGCGAGATCAGCCAGATCACCGGATCGGTGAGCGCCGCCGGGGCGCGCCGCGCGATCGCCCGCATCGCCCGCAGCCCCAGCGTGCTGCCGCGCTCGGGCTCGCGCAGCCAGTCGGGGACGGCCTCAGTCATGGCACCGGCACAGCGCGAGAGCGGCGGCGGCGAAGATGCCATCGGCGTCGCGAAACTCGGCGCGCGCGCCGGTTGCGCGTTCGGTCACCACCGCGTCGAACCCCGTGCGCTCCAGGGCCTGGAGGGCTTCCTCACCGCTGGCGGCAGTGGCCACCTCGTGGCCCTCCTCCGCCATGTTGTACTCGAGAACCCGGCGCAGGCTATCGTCGTCGTCAACGACCAGGATCTTCGCCATCTCGTCCCTCCGTCTGGCCCCCCCCGGGGTGTGAGGGCAGGGTCAGCACGAAGCGGGCTCCGCCGCCGCCCGCCTCCTCCACCCGCAGCGAGCCCCCGTGAGCCCGGGCGATCCGCTGGCTGATGGCCAACCCCAGCCCGGTGCCGTCGTCCTTGGTCGTGAAGAACGGCTCGAAGACCCGCTCGCGCAGATGCGGCGCGACTCCCGGGCCCTCGTCCTCCACCAGGAGGACCGCCGACCCGGCGGTGCCCGGCCCCTCGCCGGACTCGGCCCGGACGAGCACCCTTTTCCCTCGCGGGGTGGCCTGTACGGCGTTGAGCAGCAGGTTCAGCAGGATCTGTTTGAT
>JAVVFE010000159.1:216-7292 GCA_032251175.1 Thermohalobaculum sp. | reverse complement strand
CTGCCCCGGCCTCCGCTCTCCGCGCTGCCCCGGCCTCCGCTCTCCGCGCTGCCCCGGCCCCCGAGCCGGGGCCCCGACGGATACCGCCGCGCGCGCGCCCCGCGAGGTCCCGGGGCGCGAGCCCGGGACAGCGCCGCGCAGACACGGACGCACCGGCGTGCGGCCGGGATCAGGCCCGCGCCTGCGGATCGGTCAGCACCCGGTGCTCTTCCAGTGCGAAGCGGTCGGTCATGCCGGCGATGTAGTCGGCCACCACGCGGGCGCGCGCGGTCGCGTCCGATGCTGTCAGCGCCGCGGCGCTCCACTCGTCGGGCATCAGGTCAGGGGCGGCCGCGAAGATCTCGAACAGCTCGCTCACCACGCGGGTGGCCTTCATCCGCATCCGCTTGACGCGCCAGTGGCGATACATCCGGCGGAACAGGAAGGCCTTGATCGCGCGGATCTCCTCGGCCATCGCGGCCGAGAAGGCCACCACCGGCGCGGGCAGCGCCTGCACCGCCGCCATGCTGCCCGGCGCGGCCGCATCGAGCCGCGCGCGCGTTTCCGCCAGCAGGTCGTCGACCATCAGGCCGAACACCCGGCGCAGCGCCTCGTGCCGGCGCTTCTGGGCGGCGAGGCCGGGATAGAGCCGGTCGACCGCCGCATAGCAGCGCCCGACCAGCGGCAGCGCCTCGGCCTCGGCCTCGGTGAACAGACCCGCGCGCAGGCCGTCATGCAGGTCGTGGTTGACATAGGCGATGTCGTCCGACAGCGCCGCCACCTGCGCCTCGGCCCCGGCACGGGTGTGCAGTTCCAGATCGTGGCGCGCCACATATTCGGCGATCGCAAAGGGCAGCCCCGCATGCGGCGCGCCGGCCGCGGGCAGCAGGGGGCCGTTGTGCTTGGCGATGCCCTCCAGCGTCTCCCAGGTCAGATTCAGCCCCTCGAACGCGGCATAGTGGCCCTCCAGCGCGGTCACGATCTTGAGCGCCTGCGCGTTGTGATCGAACCCGCCATGCGCCGCCATGCAGGCGTCGAGCGCGTCCTCGCCGGTGTGCCCGAACGGGGTGTGGCCCAGGTCGTGCGCCAGCGCCACGGCTTCGGCCAGATCCTCGTTCAGCCGGAAATGGCGCGCCACGGTGCGGGCGATCTGCGCGACCTCGAGGCTGTGCGTCAGCCGCGTGCGGTAATAATCGCCCTCGTGTTCGACGAACACCTGCGTCTTGTGCTTGAGGCGCCGGAAGGCGCCGGAATGGATGATCCGGTCGCGGTCGCGCTGGAAGGGCGAGCGGTGCGCGCTCTCCTCCTCGGCGTGCAGCCGCCCGCGCGAGCGCGACGGAAGGGCCGCGAAGGGCGCCAGCCTGTCCTCGTCCATGCCTCACCCCCTTGTTCCGACGCCCGCGCTGGATACATACTGCACGCGACCGCCGGGCGCGAGCCCTGCCCGGCCACGGTTTCGCGTCTGCGGAGAGCCAAGATGACCCTGAGCCTGCCCGTGAAGGTAACCCCCCGCGTGTTCACGCGCCTCGCCGAGATCGCCGAGGAGCAGGGCGCGCCCGCCACGCTGCGCGTGGCGGTGCTGGGCGGCGGCTGTTCGGGCTTTCAGTATGAATTCAGGCTCGAGGACGTGCCCGCCGAGGGCGACACCGTCATCGAGGGTGCGGGCCAGCGCGTGCTGGTCGACCCCGAGAGCCTGCCGTTCCTGGAAGGCGCCGTGGTCGATTTCAAGGACGAGCTGATCGGCGCGCGCTTCGCGATCGACAATCCCAACGCCACCTCGACCTGCGGCTGCGGCACCAGCTTCGCGCTCTGACCACCCGCCCGACCCCACCCGCGCGGGTGGGGCAGAGGGATGGTCGGGGGCTGAGCGCGATGCCGCCCGGTGTCAGTCGGTGTCGCCGTTCGTTGCCGGCGCGGCCGCCGGGGCGTCGCCGCCCTGCGCGGAACCCTCGTCGCCTGCCGGGCGGCGATTGCGCGGCCGCCGCGGGCGGCGCGGAGCCGTCTCGGTCGGCCGCTCGGTCGTGACCAGCAGGTCGGGGCTGCCCTCGTCGGACAGGTCGATGGTGGTCAGGGGGCTCACGATCTGCGGCTTGGCCGCGGCGCGCGGCGGCTCGGCGCCCTCGCCCCCGGGCTGGTGATCGTGGCCGTTGCCGGTGTGCGATCCGCCATGGCCGCGGTAGTCCGGCTGCGGGCGATACTCGGGCTGTGGCCGATACTCGGACTGCTGGCGGTGCTCGCCCCCGCGCTGCTCGCCGCCGGACTGGCCCTGCGGGCGGGCGTGCTGGCCCATCGCGGGCTGCATGCCGTCGTCGTCGTCATCGTCGTCGTCGCCGTCGTTCTGCATCTGGTCGCGCCGCTCGTCCTGCGCGCCCAGCGCCTGCAGGACGATGCGCTGGTAGTGCTCGGCGTGTTGCAGGAAATTCTCGGCCGTCACCCGGTCGCCCGAGGTCTGCGCGTCGCGCGCAAGGCTGAGATATTTCTCGACGATCTGCTGGGGCGTGCCGCGCACCTTCCCCTCGGGTCCGGCGCTTTCGTAGACGCGGTTCAGGTTGGTGCCGCTTCCGCCACCGCCACCGCCACCACCGCCACCCTTGCGGCCGCCGCGACCTCTCGCACGATTCGATTTCTGTGGTTGTCTCATCTCACACTGATTCTTGCTGCGGCACGAATGCCGGGACGCGGTGCGTGCCCGCCCAGAAATTCAGCCATGCGGCACAGGCCGCACCTGGCAGACGGGAATACGGGCAGTGGCGCGTGATGCGATGCATATCCGGCCACCCCGATGGTCGAAGCCAAGGCTCCACCATGACCGGATGCCTCCCGTATATGCCTTTTTCCGGCAGGCTCAACCCGCATTCGCGTGATCGGGCGATTTTTCTGCACGATGTGCGCTCACGACCCGCGCGCGGCCGTCCAGATCGCGCAGCACGGCACAGCCCGGGACCCCGGCGGCGGCGAACAGCGCGCAGACCGCATCGGCCTGTGACGGGCCGATCTCGACCATCACCCGCCCGCCCGGGGCGAGGTGCGCGCCCGCCCCCGCCGCGATCGCGCGATAGGCGCCCAGCCCGTCGCCCCCGGGGGTCAGCGCAAGGCGCGGCTCGTGCAGCGCGACCTCGGGCGCCAACGTCGCCATCTCGGCCTCGGCGATGTAGGGCGGGTTCGACACGATCAGGTCGAACACACCCTCGACCGCGGCGAACCAGTCCGACCGGATCAGCCGCGCGCGCCCCGCCACACCGTGCGCCGCCGCGTTCTGGGCCGCCACCGCCAGCGCCGCGGGGCTGAGATCGACGCCCACGCCCGCAGCCCCGGGCCATTGCGCCAGCAGCGTGACCAGGATGCAGCCCGAGCCGGTGCCGAGGTCGAGCACCCGCCGCACCGGTCCGCCCGCCAACGCCGCCTCGATCAGCGTCTCGGTCTCGGGCCGCGGGTCCAGCACATCCGCCGTCACCCGGAAATCGCGGCCCCAGAAGGCGCGCTGCCCGGTGATCTGGGCGACCGGCACGCGCCGGGCGCGGCGCCCGATGGCGGCCTCGAACCGGGCGGTCTCGCCGGGGTCCGCCGGATCGTCCAGCCCCGCGGCAAGCCCTGCCCCGCTCAGCCCCGCCGCCCAGCGCAACAGCAGGCGGGCGTCGCGCTCGGGCTCCGGCACGCCGGCGGCGGCCAGCCGACCCCGGGCGCGGCGGATCAGGTCGGCGCGGGTCTCGGCCATCAGCCCGCCATCTCGGCCAGGCGCGCCGCCTGGTCGGCCGCGATCAGCGCGTCGGTGATCTCGTCCAGATCGCCCGCCATCACCTGATCGAGCTTGTAGAGCGTCAGCCCGATGCGGTGGTCGGTGACCCGTCCTTGCGGGAAATTGTAGGTCCGGATGCGCGCCGAGCGGTCGCCCGAGCCCACCTGCCCCTTGCGGTCGGCCGCGCGCTCGGCATCGGCCCGGCGGCGCTCCAGGTCGAACAGCCGCGCGCGCAACACCTCCAGCGCCCGGGCACGGTTCTGGTGCTGCGATTTCTCCGAGGCGGTCACGACCATGCCGGTCGGCAGATGCGTCAGGCGCACCGCCGAATCGGTGGTGTTGACGTGCTGGCCGCCCGCGCCCGAGGCGCGCATGGTGTCGATGCGGATGTCCTCGGGCCGGATCGCCACGTCGATCTCCTCGGCCTCGGGCAGCACGGCGACGGTGGCGGCCGAGGTGTGGATGCGCCCGCCCGATTCCGTCACCGGCACGCGCTGCACGCGGTGGACGCCCGATTCGAACTTGAGGCGGGCAAACACCCCGCGCCCGCGGATGGCGGCGACGATCTCCTTCAGCCCGCCCAGCTCGCCGGGGCTCTCGTCCAGCACCTCGACGCTCCAGCCGCGCGCCTCGGCATGGCGGGCATACATGCGGAACAGGTCGGCGGCGAACAGCGCCGCCTCGTCGCCGCCGGTGCCGGCGCGGATCTCGAGGATCGCCGCGCGCTCGTCGGCCGCATCGCGCGGCAGCAGCGCCAGGCGCAGCGCCTGTTCCAGCCCGGGCAGCCGGGCCTCGATCGCCGCCACCTCCTCGCGCGCCAGCCCGCGCATCTCGGGGTCGGCCAGCATGGCGCGCGCGGACGCAAGCTCGCCCATCGCCCCCTGCCAGTCGCGGATCGCCGCGACCACCGGGCCCAGCGCCGCGTAATCGCGGCTCAGCGCCGCGATCCCGGCGGGGTCCGAGGCAACGGCCAGCCGCGCCTCGAGATAGGCGGCGCGCTCGAGGATGTCGGTGAGGCGGTCGGTCGGGATCATCGCCCTCAGTTGCCCCCGCCGGCCCCGCCCGTCAAGACGCGCTTTGCGAACCGCGCGAATGCGACTAGGCTTGCGCGATGAAGCGTTTGCGCGCCCTCGCCCTGGCACTCGGCGTCGCGGCAGCCCCGGCCGCGGCGCAGCACATGCCACCGGCCAATCCCAACTACACCCCTGCCCCGCCGAAGGAGGGCTACAGCTATCCCGACTGCTATTGCACCGACAGCACCGGCAGGCGGGTCGAGATCGGCGAGCTGGCCTGCCTGACCATCGGCAGCCGCGAGGTGCTGGCGCTGTGCGACTGGTCGGTCAACGTCACCACCTGGCGCCACCGCGTGGGCGAGGGCTGCCCGGGAACCTGACGCCGGCTAGCGCCCGCCGTCCAGCGCCGCGAGCCAGCCCTCGACCCGGGCGCGGTTCACCCCGAGATCGGCATAGCCGAACCGCGCGCGCGACCAGACCGCCAGCGCCGCGCCGTCCTCGCCCTCGACCGCGCGGACCGAAATGTAGTCGGGAAAGCCGAACACCGCCGAGCGCTGGACATAGGTCGCGAACAGGAGCTGCGGCCCGCCGGCGATGCGCTGCACCCGGGGCGCGGCCAGCGCCACGCCGTCGAACTGCGTCATCAGGTCGAGCGCCGACACCGCGCGCGGCGCCATGCTGCGGTCGGCCGGGCCGTTCATGCCCTCTGGCAGCACCAGGTAGTCGTTCGGCGCGCCGCTGCGCACCGCGCCCAGCGGATCGACATGCCAGGCCGCCGGGTGGTCCGGCACCAGCCGCATGCCGATGCCCAAGGCCACGGCGAGGATCGCCAGCGCCAGCCCCAGCCGCCGGGCGATGCGCGTCAGCCGGTGCCTGAGCCCGCCGGCAGCCAGGCCTGCATCGGCCGGCGCGGTCATCTCACTCGGCCGCGCGCGCGGCAGCCGCGGTCTCCGCCTCGATCTGGGCGGCGCGCTTCTCGACCAACTCGACGATGTGGTCGACCATCCGCGCGTTGTCGAGCTTGTGGTCCTGCTTGCCGGCGAGATAGACCATCCCCGCGCCGGCGCCGCCGCCGGTGAAGCCGACATCGGTCATCAGCGCCTCGCCCGGGCCGTTCACCACGCAGCCGATGATCGACAGGCTCATCGGCGTCTTGATGTGGGCGAGCCGGTCCTCGAGCGCCGAGACCGTCTTGATCACATCGAACCCCTGCCGCGCGCAGGACGGGCACGAGATGATGTTGACGCCGCGGTGGCGCAGGCCCAGCGACTTCAGGATCTCGTAGCCGACGCGCACCTCCTCGACCGGGTCGGCGCTCAGGCTCACGCGGATCGTGTCGCCGATCCCCATCCACAAGAGGTTGCCAAGCCCGATCGCCGACTTGATGGTGCCCGACATCAGCCCGCCGGCTTCGGTGATACCGAGGTGGATGGGTGCATCGGTCGCCTCCGCCAGCGCCTGGTAGGCGGCGGCGGCCAGGAACACGTCGGACGCCTTGCACGAGATCTTGAACTCGTGGAAATCGTTGTCCTGCAAGATCTTGATGTGGTCGAGGCCGGATTCGACCATCGCCTCGGGGCAGGGCTCGCCGTATTTCTCCAGCAGGTCCTTCTCGAGGCTGCCGGCATTCACGCCGATGCGGATCGAGCAGCCATGGTCGCGCGCGGCGCGGATCACTTCCTTCACGCGCTTCTCGTCGCCGATGTTGCCCGGGTTGATGCGCAGGCAGGCGGCGCCGGCCTCGGCCGATTCGATGGCGCGCTTGTAGTGGAAATGGATGTCGGCCACGATCGGCACATCGACATTGCGGACGATCTGCTTGAGCGCGGCCGAACTTTCCGCGTCGGGGACCGAGATGCGCACGATGTCGGCGCCGGCCTCGGCACAGCGGTTGACCTGGGCGATGGTGCCCTGCACGTCGGTGGTGAGCGTGTTGGTCATGGTCTGCACCGAGATCGGCGCGTCGCCCCCCACCTCGATCCGCCCGACGCGGATCTTGCGGCTGGTGCGGCGGTAGATGTTGCGCCAGGGGCGGATGTGATTGGTGCTCACGCGCGGCCTCCTCGGGGGCTCGGGTTCCGTGCCGAGAAATAAGCCGTCGGTGCCGTCAAGTCGAGGGGGATCGCGCCCCGGGAGGGTGGCGGCGCCCGATCGCAGGCGGCGCTCAGCGGTCGAGGCTGACCGCGGCGCTTTGCAGTTCGGCCGCCTGCCCGAGTCCCGCGGGCAGGGTCGCGGCCAGCGGCACACCGCTCCGCAGGTCGGCGGCCGACAGCGAGACATTGCGCACCACCTTGCCCGGCGCGCCCAGCGGGCCGTGGCGCCAGGAGGCCAGCCAGCCGCCCCTCTAC
>JAVVFE010000159.1:0-206 GCA_032251175.1 Thermohalobaculum sp. | reverse complement strand
CGCGCAGCGCGCCGCCGACGGTGACGAAGATACCCCCGGCATTGCCGGCATGCAGCGTCGCGCCGTCGGTGCGCTCGGGCAGGATGTAGCGTTCGCCCTGCCGCAGCAGTCCCTCGAACAGGACGGCGCCACTGCGATCGCGCACACGCACCCAGGCTTCGTCGGCGATCACCAGCGCGACATGGTCGGGGCCGACGATGGCGGCA
>JAVVFE010000158.1:0-7298 GCA_032251175.1 Thermohalobaculum sp. | reverse complement strand
CAGGCTGCCGACGGCGGCATGGCGCACCTGTCCGCCGGTGCCGCCCGCGGCGCCCCCGCCGAGGTCTCGGCGCCCGATGTCGGCACCCTGGCCCCCGGCCTGCCCTCCGGCCTGCCCTCTGGCCTGCCTGGCTGGCTCGCCCCCGCCCCGGCCGAGCCGCGCCCGGCGCGCGCCCTCGCGCCCTCGGCGCTCGGGGCCGAGGCCGATGCCGAAACCGGTGGCGCCGGGCGCGGGCGCGAGGCGGCGCTTGCCCACGGGGCGGCGGTGCATCTCGTCCTCGAACGCCTCGCCGGGCTCGCCCCCGCCACGCGCGCGGCGCGGGCGCCGGCGCTGGTCGCGGCACTGGTGCCCGGGCTCGATGCCACCCGCGCCGCCGCCGCGATCGCCGAGGCCGAGGCGGTCCTTGCCGCGCCCTTCGCCGAATCGCTGTTCGGCCCCGATTCACTGGCCGAGGCCGCCATCGCCGCGCGATTGGCCGACGGCACCGCGCTGCTCGGCCGGATCGACCGGCTGGTGATCGGCCCCGGCCGCATCCTCGCCGTCGATTTCAAGACCGACCCGGCGGTGCCGCGTGCGCCCGGCGCGGTGCGGCCGGAATATCTCGCGCAACTGGGCGCCTACCGCGCCGCGCTGATCCGCGCCTGGCCGGGCCGGGCGGTCGCGACGGCGATTCTGTGGACCGCCGAACCGGCGCTGATGGCGCTGCCCGACGCAGCGGGCGATGCCGCCTTTGCCGCCGCACCCACTCGTGACGACGGAGCGGCTTGATTCCGCGGCGCCCGGTTCATAGCTTCGTCTCTCGCCGACAACGACCGTGGCCCCGCTTCGGGGCTGCCAGACAAGGGGAAGACTCATGGCGACCATGAATGTGAGCGACGCCAGCTTCGACAGCGACGTGCTCAAATCCGACCTTCCGGTCGTGGTGGATTTCTGGGCCGAATGGTGCGGCCCCTGCAAGCAGATCGGCCCCGCGCTCGAGGAGATCGCGACCGAGATGACCGGCCGCGTGAAGGTCGCGAAGGTGAACATCGACGACAACCCCAACGCGCCGTCGAAATACGGCATCCGGGGCATCCCGACGCTGCTGATCTTCAAGGACGGCCAGATCGTCGAGCGCAAGGTCGGCGCCGATTCCAAGCGCGGCATCGCCAACTGGATCGAGGACGCGATCTGACCTGTCCCGGGCGCGCGCGCCGCGCGCCACCGGATCACCGCACGCCCCCGCGCTCCCACGCGGGGGCGTTGCGCATTCCGCCCGGCCCTCCGCCGCACCGCGCTGCCCCTTCCCCCCGCTGCTCCGGCCGCCGAGCTGGGACCCCGCGCCATCCCTCCGTGCTGCACGGCGCGCAAGGCAGCCTGCCGCAAACGCTCTTGGCGCGCGGCCCGGCGCAGGCTAGCGTGACCGCATGCAGGATGATTTCGACACCGGCCGGCGCTGGCACGACATGGGCGGTCTCGCCGCGGGCGGGATCGACCGCGCCGGGCACGATTTCGCGCTGTGGGAGAAGCGGGTGGATGCGCTCGTCATCCTCTGCGGCCAGAAGGGGCTGTTCTCGGTCGACGGCCTGCGCCGCGCGCTCGAGGACATGGGCCCGCAGGCGTTCGAGGACCTGACCTATTACGAACGCTGGGTGCAGGCCTGCGCGCAGAACCTGATCGAGCGCGGCACCATCACGCTGGCCGACCTCAACGCCCGGATGACCGCGATCGCCGCCCGCGGCGCCACCTATGGCGCGGCGCAGGGCCATGGCGAGGGGTCGGATGGGGGAGGCGCGCCGCGATGATCGCAACCCTGCCCGATGTCACGCCCCCCGGCTTCGCGCCGCCCTATCCCACCGCGGGCGGGCGCTTCCGCCCAAGGCAGGCGGTGCGCGTGAAGCCCGGCATGACGCCCGGGCACTTGCGCACGCCTTTCTACCTGCGCGGCCGCGCCGGCCGGGTCGAGCGCATCTGCGGCGATTTCCACAACCCCGAAGAGCTGGCCTACAACCACCGCACCGGCCCTGCGCTGACGCTCTACCGCGTGCGCTTCACCATGGCCGAGATCTGGGGCGAGGCGGCCGAGCACCCCCGCGACACGCTCGACGCCGAGATCTTCGAGCACTGGCTGGAGCCCGTCGATGCCGCATGACCACGACCATGACCACGGGCATGACCACAGCCACACCGGCCTCAGCCCCTCGGGCCACCCCTACCGCCCCGACGACGACACCGCGCTCAGCCGCTTCCAGATCATGGAAATCGCCCTGCGCGAACTGCTGATCGAGAAGGGCGTCACCACCGCGGCCGAGATCATGGCCCAGGTCGAGCGGATGGACGCCCGCTCTCCCGCGCTCGGCGCCCGCGTCGTCGCCCGCGCCTGGGTGGACCCCGCCTTCAAGGCGCGGCTTCTGGCCGACGGCTCGGCCGCCTGCCGCGAACTGGGCATCGAGGTCGATGCGCTCAAGCTGGTGGTGGTCGAGAACACGGCCGACACCCACAACGTCGTCGTCTGCACGCTCTGCTCGTGCTACCCGCGCAACCTGCTGGGCCTGCCGCCCGACTGGTACAAGACCCGCGCCTACCGCTCGCGCACGGTGCGCGAGCCGCGCGCGGTGCTGGCCGAATTCGGCACCCACCTACCCGCGGACATGCGCGTGCAGGTCCATGATTCGACCGCCGACATGCGCTACCTGGTGCTGCCCGCCCGCCCGGCGGAGACCGAGGGCTGGGACGAGGCGCGGCTTGCCGCCCTGGTCGGGCGCGACGCCATGATCGGCGTGGCGCTGGCCAGCTCCCCCGGGGGGACGCCAGCCGCATGATCGCCCGCATCGCCGCCGCCTCCGAGCGGCTGAGGCCCGAGACGCGCGGCGCGCTCGGCATGCTGGTCGCGACCCTGTTCTTCGTCGCGATGGACGCAATGGCCAAGGACCTGGCCTCGCGCGTGCCGCCCCTTCAGATCGTCTGGGCGCGCTACACCGGGCAGACGGTGTTCCTGATGCTGGTGTTCGCGCCGCGTCTGCGCACCGTGCTGCGCACCGCCAACCTGCCGATCCAGGCGCTGCGCTCGGTGCTGTTGTTCGCGGTCACGATCCTCTACTTCACCTCGCTCAAATACCTCGACCTGGCCGAGGCGGCGGCGCTGATGCAACTCGCGCCGCTGATGATCGTCGGCCTCGCGGCGCTGGTGCTGCGCGAGCAGGTGGGGCCGCGGCGCTGGGCTGGCGTGGTGCTGGGGCTGTGCGGCGCGCTGGTGATCCTCAGGCCGGGGGTGGGGGTGTTCCAGTCGGCGGCGCTGCTCGCGGTCGGCTCGGCCTTCTGCCTCGCCTGGTACCAGATCGCCACCCGGATGCTGGGGCAGGCGGATTCGATCTGGACGACGATGCTGTATACCACCGGCCTCGGCACGCTTGGCGGCACGCTGATGCTGCCCTTCGTCTGGGTGACGCCCGACCTCGCCACCGCCCTGATGCTGACCGTGATCGGGCTGGTGGGCTTCGTGGGCCATCTGTGCCTGGTCTGGGCGCTGGGTCAGGCGCCGGCCTCGCAGCTTGCGCCGTTCAACTATGCCGGCCTGATCTGGGCGCTGGGCTTCGGCGTGCTGGTGTTCGGCGAGGTGCCGCAGATCACCACGCTGGCGGGCGCGGGCGTGATCGTTGGCGCCGGGCTCTATGTCTGGCATAGAGAACGCATCCGAAAGGCGCCCCGCCCTTTGCAGGGCTGAGCCCGCCACCCGAGCCCGGAGAGATGAGAGACACCCCCCCCGCCGCCGCCCCGGCGCCCGAAAGCCTCGCCGCCCGGCTTCGGCGCCATGTGCCCGACCTGCTGCGCCTCGCCTGGCCGGTGATGCTGTCGCGCGCGGGCATCCTGCTGATGGCGTTCACCGACATCGCCATGCTGGGCCGCTACGGGCCCGGGGCGGTGGGCGAGGCCAATCTGGGGCTTTCCGTCTTCGTGCCGGTGCTGGTCCTCACCATCGGCCTGTCGTCCGGCGTGGCGCCGGTGGCGGCGCATGCCTTCGGGCGCGGCGACTGGGCCGAATGCGGGCAGGCCTGGCGGCGCGCGCTGGTCTGGGGCTTCGTGATCTCGGTTGTCGGCACCTGGGCGGTCTGGCAGGGCGACTGGGTGCTGGGGGTGCTGGGCCAGACGCCCGAATTTGCCGCCAAGGGCGGCGCGGTGGCGCAGGCGCTGGCGCCGGGGCTGCTGGCGCAGACCGCCTTCGCCGTCTGCGCCTTCTATCTCGAGGCGACGCGCCGGCCGATGGCGGGGCTGGTGGTGATGCTGGCCGCCAATCTCGCCAATTTCGGGCTCAACTGGCTGCTGATCTACGGCAATGCCGGCTTCCCCGAAATGGGCGCGGTGGGCGCGGCGCTGGCCTCGACCATCGTGCGCTTTGCCGCGGCCTTCGCCATGATCGGGCTGATCCTGGCACAGCGCGACGCGCGGGCGGCCGGCGTCACCGGCCCGTGGGAGACCTTCTGGGGCCCGGGCGGCTGGCGCGCGGGGTATCTGATGCGCAAGCTGGGGCTGTCGGCCGGGCTCTCGAACGGGTTCGAGACGGTGGGCTTCGCCACCATGAGCCTGTTCGCCGCCGGCCTCGGGCCGCTGGCGCTCGATGCCTATTCGATCTCGCACAACCTGGTCTCGACCGTGTTCATGATCGGCCTCGGCCTCGCGGTTGCCACCGGCGTGCGCGTCGGCATCGAGACCGGCCGCGGCCGGCCCGACGAGGCCGCCTTCGCCGGCTGGACCGGGCTGGGTGTGGCGCTGGCGACGATGGGGACCTTGGGCGCGCTGGTGATCCTGGGCCGCCACCAGATCGCTGCGGTCTACACCGACGACCCCGATATCATCGCGCGGGCGAGCGGGCTGTTCCTGTTCTCGGCCGTCGTGTTCATCCCCGACGCGGCGCAGGTGGTGATGGGGCAGGCGGTGCGCGCGCTGGGCGATGCCTGGATCGCCATCCTCGCCTATATCCTCGCCTTCACCGTCATCCTCATCCCGCTCGGCTGGTGGATGATCCACCCGGGCGGCTGGGACGAGAGCGGGCTGCTGGTCGCCATCTTCCTGTGCTGCACGCTCGCGGTCGGGCTGCTGGGCTGGCGCTTCCGGGTGCTGACCCGCGGGGCGCGCGCGCCATGAGGCGGCGCGGCGAGGGCTGGCCCCTGCGGGCCGGGGAATGGCTGGTCTACGCGCTCGGCCGCAGCTTCGCGGCCGCCACGCGCCATGTGCCGCTGTGGCCGCTCGAGGCCGGCTTCGGCGCGGTCTGCGGCCTGCTGGTCGGCGCGGTCCCGGGCTTCCGCCGGCGGGTTGCGGACAACCTCGCGCTGGTGCGCCCCGGGCTCGACGCCGCCGCGCGCCGCCGCCTGACCCGCGCGGCCGCCGCACAGTTTGGCCGGCTGATGGTCGAATACGCCCATTTCGACCGCTTCCTGCGCGAGACCGAGATCCGGGCCGAGGGGCTCGACCGCCTCGCCGCCGCCGCCGCCGCGGGCCGGGGCGCGGTGCTGGTGACCGCGCATTACGGCAACTGGGAGGCCGCGCGCATCGCCGCCCAGCGGGCGGGTATCGAGTGCGGCATCATCTACCGCGCCTTCAACAACCGCTACATCGACCGCCGCGCGATGATCGTGATCCCCGCCGCCGGCCGCCCGGTGTTGCAGAAGGGCGCGCGCGGCATGCGCGGGCTGCTCGGGCATATCGAGCGCGGCGGCATCGCCATGGTGCTGATCGACCAGCGCACCACCGGGGCGCCGCTGATCCCCTTCCTCGGCCAGCCGGCCGAGACCGTGACCATCGCGGCCGAGCTTGCCCGGCGCACGGGGGCTGCGCTGATCCCGGTGGTGGCCCGGCGCAACATCGCCGCGCGCCGCTTCGACGTGAGCTTCGAGCCCGAGGTTCCCGCCGCCGAGCCGCGCGCGATGATGGCCGCGGTCAATGCCCGGATCGCGGCCTGGATCGAGGCCGACCCCACCCAGTGGTTCTGGTTTCACCGCCGCTGGAAGCGCCGCGGCACCCTCCGCCGCAGCGGCGACGACCGGCGCGCGGCGCGCGGCAAGGGGCAGGGGAGGCCCGCGCCCTGAGACCCGGCCGGCGGCGGCTCGGCTTACGAGGTCGGGGTGTGGCGCGCCACGGCCAGCACGCGCCCGCCATTCGGCTCCTGCACCCACATGGCGATGCCGGTGCCGGGGCCGGGCTCGGGCAGGACGATGGTGTCTTCGTCCATCGCCGTGGCGGGGCCCAGCTTCTCCAGCGAGTCGACGATGTTGTGATAGGTGATCTCGCGCCCGGCATTCTCGCCATGCCCGATCGCCACGGTTTCGCGCAGCGTGTAGCGCACCAGCCAGACCTCGCTGCCTTCGGGCGCGCCGCCGATCCGGCAGCGCAGCGTCGCCCCCTCGGCGGTGATCTCGACCCAGGTGGCCGAGGCATCGGCCTTCGCCTCGGCGATGGCGGCATCCAGCGCGTCGCCCCGCGCCCCGCGCACCTCGACATGGCCGTTGACCACCATCTGCGGGGTGTAGACATAGCGCGCGCCCCAGGCGTCGCGATAGGCTTTCTGCCGCGCGGTCGCTGCGGCCAGCCCGAAGGTGTCCTTCCAGCCCAGATAATCCCAGTAATCGACATGCATGCCCAGCGCCAGCACGTCGTCGCGCCCGGCCAGATCGCCGATCAGCTTGTCCGCGGGCGGGCAGGAACTGCACCCCTGGCTGGTGAACAGCTCGACCAGCACCAGATCGGGATCGGCCAACGCCGCCCCCGCCGGCCAGGCAAGGGCCGCCGCAAGGGCGATGGCTGAGAGTCGGCGGCTGCGTTTCATGGCATAAAGAATATTGCGCCCGTTGCCGCTCTGCCAATCACCCTCGCGTGACGCGGCGACACGTTGTCCGGCGCTGTGGCGCGAACACCCCTGCCGCGCCCCTTCCTGCCACGCCCGCCCTCAGTGCAGCACGAATTCCCGGTCGACCATCCGGATCTCGGCCGGGCGCAGCAGCCGGGAATGGGCGAGGCGCACCGAATGGATCGGCCCATCCAGCTCGCGCATCCAGAAATCCAGGAATTTTCTGAGGTTGGGGAAGGTGGGGGCAAGATCGTAGTCCTGCCAGATGTAGCTCTGGATGAGCGATCTCGCGTCGGGCATCCGGTAGAAGATCTCCGCCGTCGCGAGCGAATAGCCCTCGAGCTGGCGGCGGAAGTCGGGGTCGGTCCTCGTCATGTCGTCGTCCGTCTGGCAGCTCCCTTCACCAGTTGCGCACCTCGCCCGGCGTGCGTTGCGGCACGGACCCGAACGGGTGCGGTGTCATGATGGTGCCATCGAA
>JAVVFE010000157.1:3820-7302 GCA_032251175.1 Thermohalobaculum sp. | reverse complement strand
ACCGACCAGCCCTCGCCCCTCAGCTTGCGTGCGGCCGAGACCTCGATCACGCGCGCGCTGTCGTCGTCCTCCTCGATCCCGGCATTGGCGAGGAAGCGGCCATAGTCGTCATCGACCCCGATCACCATGCGGGCCGGCGCGCCCATCTCGAACAGGCGGCGCTTGGCCGCGAAGTAGCCGCCGATGCCGCCGTGGCGGTCGAGATGGTCGGGCGAGAGGTTGAGGTAGACCGCCACCTCGGGCGCCAGCGCCCGGGCCAGTTCGATCTGGTAGGAGGACAGCTCCAGCACCACCGTCTCGCCATCGGCGGGCGGCTCGAGGTCGAGCACGCCGCGCCCGATGTTGCCGCCGGTCTGCACCGGCCGCCCGGCCGCGCGCAGGATATGGTGGATCAGCGCCGTGGTGGTGGACTTGCCGTTCGAGCCGGTGACGGCGACGACCCTCGCCTCGGCCCCCACCACCGCCAGCGCCTGGAAGAACAGGCCGACATCGTTGTCGACCGGCACGCCCGCGGCCCAGGCGGCGGCGATGGCCGGGTGGGGGGCGGGGTGCAGATGCGGGATGCCTGGCGAGACGATCAGGGCGGCCAGCGCCTCGGCCTCGCGCGGGCGGGTGAGGTCGGCGACCGCGAAGCCCGCGGCCGCGGCGGCCTCGCGCGCGGCCTCGCTGTCGTCCCAGCCGACCGGGGTGGCGCCCCCCGCGGCCAGCGCGCGCATCGCCGGCATGCCCGACCGGCCGAGGCCGAGGACGCCGACGCGGCGGCCCTGAAAGACGCGGACGGGGATCATCGCCCATCCCCCTGCACGGGCGCGCGGCCGAGACCCCCTCCCCGGCCCTCCCCCACGAGGGGGGAGGGGGCGGGGCGCCCCGGCGTTGCGCGGGCGGCGAGGGGGTGGGCGGCGAGGCGGGTCATGCTATCGCAGCTTCAGCGTCGACAGGCCGATCAGGCCCAGGATGACCGCGATGATCCAGAAGCGGATCACGATGGTCGGCTCGGCCCAGCCCTTCTGCTCGAAATGGTGGTGGATCGGCGCCATGCGGAACACCCGCTTGCCGGTGAGCTTGAAGCTTGCCACCTGCACGATGACGCTCAGCGCCTCGACCACGAACAGCCCGCCGATGATGCCCAGCACGATCTCGTGCTTGGTCGAGACCGCGATCGCGCCCAGGCCCCCGCCCAGCGCGAGCGACCCGGTGTCGCCCATGAACACCATCGCGGGCGGGGCATTGTACCACAGGAACCCCAGCCCCGCGCCGATCAGGGCGGCACAGATCACCAGCGTCTCGCCGGTGCCCGGCACATAATGCAGTTGCAGGTAGGTGGTGAAGTCGGCCCGCCCCACGACATAGGCGATGATGCCGAGCGAGCCTGCCGCGATCATCACCGGCATGATCGCGAGCCCGTCCAGCCCGTCGGTCAGGTTGACCGCGTTCGCCGCCCCCGCGATCACCAGCATCGCGAAGGGGATGTAGAACAGCCCGGCCTGGATCAGCACGTCCTTGAGGAACGGCACGGCGATGGCGTTCTGCAACTCGGCCGGTTGCAGCGAGGTCGCCCAGACCGCGGCGACCCCGGCGATCGCGAAGCCCGCTGCCAGGCGCACCCGGCCCGACACGCCCTTGACCGAGAACTTTCGGACCTTCGAGAAATCGTCGACGAAGCCGATTGCGCCGAACCCCAGGGTCACCATCAGCACGATCCAGACGAAGCCGTTGTCGAGCCGCGCCCACAGAAGCGCCGAGACCGTGAGGGCGCCGAGGATCATCACGCCGCCCATGGTCGGCGTGCCCGCCTTCTCGACGATGTGGCGCTGCGGCCCGTCCGTGCGAATCGGCTGGCCCTTCTTCTGCATCCGCCTGAGCCAGTTGATGATCGGCCGGCCGAAGATGAAGGCGAAGATCAGCGAGGTCAGGAACGCCCCGCCCGCGCGAAAGCTGATGTAGCGGAACAGGTTGAAGAGGTCGCCCCCCTCGCTCAGCGGCGTCAGCAGGTGGTAGAGCATCGCCTCATTCCTCCTCGCGCCCCTGCGCGTCGACGGCGCGGCCGAGGCCCTTGAGCGCCTCGACCACCCGGATCATCCGGGCGCCGAGCGAGCCCTTGACCATGCAGACGTCGCCCGCGTCAACCGTCCGGCGCGCCTTCTCGGCGAGTTTCTCGCTGTCCTCGAACCACTCGCCCCGGCGCTCGCGCGGCAGCGCGTCCCACAGCGCCCGCATCCGCGGCCCGCAGCAATGCACGAGATCGATGGCCGCCATCTCGGCCGCCTGCGCCAGCGCGGCATGAAGCGCGGCCTCCTGCGGGCCAAGCTCGAGCATGTCGCCGAGAAAGGCGATCCGCCGTCCGCGCGCGACCCGGCCCACGCCGTCCTGCGGCGCCGCCGCCGATAGCACCGCCAGCGCCGCGCGCATCGAGGCGGGGTTGGCGTTGTAGCTCTCGTCGATCAGGGTGATCATGCCGTCGAGGCCGCCCGGACCGCGCAGGATCGACCAGCGGTGTCCTCGCCCCTCGGGCGCGTGCCACTGGCCCAGTGCCATGGCGGCGCGCGCGATGTCGCCGCCTGCCGCCTCGACCGCGGCCAGTGCCGCCAGCGCGTTCGAGGCGAAATGCACCCCGGGCGCGCCGATCTTGAAGGTCAGCGCCGCGCCCCGGACATGGGCGCGCACCACCGTCGCCTCGCCCGCGATGCGCGCGTCGTCGAGGTGGAACTCCGCCCCCGGCGTCCGGCCGAAGCTCACCGGGCGGGCCGCGCCGATCTGCGCGGCAAGGCGGGTGTGGTGGGCATTGTCGAGCGGCAGCACCGCGACGCCGCCGGGTTCGAGCCCGGCGAAGATCTCGGCCTTGGCGTCGGCGATCGCCTCGATCGAGCCCATATGTTCCAGATGCACCGGCTCGACCGTGGTCACCACCGCGACATGCGGGCGGGCGAGGCGGGTCAGCGGCGTGATCTCGCCCGCGTGGTTCATGCCGATCTCGATCACCGCGAAATCGGCGTCGGGCGCCATGCGCGCCAGGGTCAGCGGCACGCCCCAGTGGTTGTTGAAGCTTTTCTCCGCGGCGTGGACCCGGCCCTGCACCGCCAGCATCGCGCGGAGCATGTCCTTGGTCGAGGTCTTGCCGACCGAGCCGGTCACCGCGATCACCCGCGCCCGTGCCCGCGCCCGGGCGGCGGCGCCGAGCGCGCTGAGGCCCGCGAGCGTGTCGCCCACCATGAGCAGCGGCGCGCCCTCGGCGACGCCGTCGGGGATGCGCGACACCAGCGCCGCGCCCGCGCCCTTGGCCAGCGCGTCGGCGACGAAGGCGTGGCCGTCGCGGTGCTCGCCCGCCAGCGCCACGAACAGCTCGCCCGGCGCGATGGTGCGGGTGTCGATCGAGAGGCCGCCGACCCCCTGCCAATCGCCCAGCGCCCGGCCGCCGGTCGCGGCGGCGGCGTCGGCGGCGGTCCACAGATAGGCGCTCATCGCCCGCCCCCCAGCGCGTCCTC
>JAVVFE010000157.1:0-3810 GCA_032251175.1 Thermohalobaculum sp. | reverse complement strand
CTCGACCCCGTCGAGTGCGCCGACCGAGGCCGCCGCCTGTGCGACGTCGTCGAAGGCCAGGATGCGGCCCGCCACCTCCTGGCCCTGCTCGTGGCCCTTGCCCGCGACCAGCAGGCAGTCGCCCGGACCCCGCAGCGCATCGACGCCGGCGAGGATTGCGGCCGCCCGGTCGCCGATCTCGGTCGCCTGCGGACAGCCCGCGAGCACCGCGCGGCGGATCGCGTTCGGCGCCTCGGAGCGGGGGTTGTCGTCGGTCACGATCACCTGGTCGGCATGCTCCGCCGCGGCCTGCCCCATCAGCGGGCGCTTGCCGCGGTCGCGGTCGCCGCCGGCGCCGAACACCACGATCAGGTTGCCCGGACAGTGCGGGCGCAGCGCCCTGAGCGCCGAGGCGAGCGCGTCGGGGGTGTGGGCGTAATCGACATAGACCGCGGCCCCGTTCGCCCGCCGCGCCGCCAGTTGCATCCGCCCGCGCACGCCGGTGAGGTGGGGCAGGGCGGCAAAGACCTGCCCGGGCCCGAGCCCGGTGCCGAGCGCCAGCGCCGCCGCGGTCGCCACGTTCTCGGCCTGGAAATCGCCGACCAGCCCGAGGTCGACCGGATGCGCCGCCCCGGCCCAGTGGAAGGTCACGCGCTGGCCCGCGCCGTGGAAGCGCGCGGCCGCGATGCGCAGATCCGCGCCCTCGGCGCGGCCGGTCGAGATCACCCGCTGGGCGCGCGCCTCGGCCACGGCACGCGCACGCGGATAGACCGGATCGTCGGCATTGATGACTGCGCAGGCGCCCTCGGGCAGCACTGCGCCGAACAGGCGCAGCTTGGCCGCCACATAGTCGTCGAAGCTCGCGTGATAATCGAGATGGTCGCGGGTGATGTGGGTCAGCGCCGCGGCCGTCAGGCGCACGCCGTCCAGCCGGTGCTGCGCGAGGCCGTGCGAGGACGCCTCCATCACCGCATGGGTGCAGCCCTTGTCGGCGAGGCGCGCGAGCAGGGCGTGCAGCGCCACCGGCTCGGGCGTGGTGTGGCTGCCCGGCTCGGCGAAGCCCGCGCCCTCGACGCCGGTGGTGCCGATCGCGGCGGCGGCAAGGCCCGCATGGGCCCAGATCTCGCGCAGGAAATGCGCGGTCGAGGTCTTGCCGTTGGTCCCGGTCACCGCCGCCATCACCCCCGGCTGGCGGCCGTGGAAGGTGGCGGCGAGGCGCGCGAGCCAGACCCGCGGCTCGGGCGTCAGGAACACCGGCACGGGCAGGCCACCCAGATCGGCGCGGATCACCTCGGCGCCGTCGGCGGTGGCGACGACGGCGATGGCGCCCTGGCGCACCGCGAACTGGCCGAACGTGGCGCCGTCGAGCTTCACGCCGGGGACCGCGACGAACACGGTGCCCGCGCGCGCCGCGCGGCTGTCGACCGCGATGCCCGAGACCGGCGCGGCGAGGTCGGGCGCGGGGCCCGCCACCGGCAGCGCGCCAAGCCCCAGCCCGCCCAGCGTGCGCCGGGCGGCCTGGTCGGGGTGGGGGTCGGGCGCGGCCATCGCGGTCCTCAGTTCGCTGTCCAGGCGGCGGGCACGGCTTGCAGATCGGCCGCGACCCGCCCGCCCCTGGGCCGGATGCCCAGCAGCGGCGCGATCCGGCGGATCGCCTCGGCCGCCGCCGGCACCGCGGTGCGGCTCGCCTCGCGGATCGCCCGCGGGCCGGAGCGGTCCTCGGGCTCGTCGAGCGAGACCACCACGACATAGGCCGGATCCGAGGTCGGGAACACCGCGGCGAAGGTCGCGATCACCTTGTCCTTTTCATAGCCGCGGCCGTTGGCGCGCGGCTTGTCGGCGGTGCCGGTCTTGCCGCCGACCTCGTAGCCCTCGACATTGGCGCGCCGCCCGGTGCCGCGCACCACCACTTCGCGCAGGATGGTCATCATCTGGCGCGAGGTGCGTTCGGTGAACACCTGCTCGCCCGGCGGGTTCCCGCCGCGCACCAGCGTGGGCCGCACCCGCCGCCCGCCATTGGCCACCGTCGCATAGGCCGCGGCCAGGTGCAGCGGCGAGACCGACAGGCCATGGCCGAACGAGATCGTGGCGGTCGAGATATCGGCCCAGCGCGGCGGCAGCAGGGGCTTGGCGCGCGCGGCCTCGGAAATCTCGATCGGGCTGGGGTCGAACATGCCCAGCCGGCGCAGGTAGTCGCGCATCCGCTCGCCGCCGACCTTCATCGCCATCCGCGTCGTGCCGATGTTGGACGAGCGCACGACGATGTCGGTCACCGACATTGCCGCCGGCATGGCGTGCATGTCGCTGATCCGGTTGCGCCCGATCACCACCGGCGTGCCGGTCTCGACCATCGACTCGGGCGAGACGATGCCGAGGTCGAGCGCCATCGACACGGTCAGCACCTTGAACACCGAGCCGAGTTCGTAGACCCCCTGCACCGCGCGGTTGAAGCGCGGGCTTTCACCGCCGCGCAGGCCCGCGGCGGGGCGCTCGTTGGGGTCGAAGTCGGGCAGCGAGACCAGGACCACCACCTCGCCGGTGCGCACGTCGAGCACGATGCCGGTGGCGCCCCTGGCGTGCAGGCGGGCGATCTCGGCGGTCAGCACCTCGCGCATCGCCTGCTGCGCGCCCAGATGGATCGACAGCGCCAGCGCCTCGCCGGCGACGCCCGGGTCGCGCAGGCGGTCGTCGAAGAAGCGTTCGACCCCACCCTGGCCGACCAGTTCGGCGTGGCGCACGCCTTCGGTCTGCGCCCGCACGCCGCCCATGATGTGCGCGGCCGTATGGCCGGCGGGATAGATCCGCATGTCGCGCGCGCCGAACAGCAGGCCGGGATGCCCCAGATCCTGCACCATCGCCTTCTGGCGCGGGGTGATCGGGCGGCGGACCCAGACGAAATCGTTGGGCGAGGTGAGCAGGCGGGCAAGCTCGGCCTCGGTCATGTCGGGGAAGATCGCGGCCAGTTCGCGGGCGGTGTCCAGCGGCGCCTTCAGCTCGCGCGGGTGGGCGTAGAGCGACCAGGCCGGCAGGTTGGCGGCCAGCAGCATGCCGGTGCGGTCGACGATCTCGCCGCGCACCGGCTCGGCCCCGCCCAGGCCGCCGAGCCGTGGCTCCTCGGGGTCCGACAGCGCCATCGCCCCCATCCGCAGCCCGACCGCGCCGTAGCACAGCGCAAACACCACCACGACCAGCATCAGCCGCCAGTCGTCGCGCGGCCTGGCCTCGGCCCGGCCCAGACGCTTGGGCGGCGCGGCTGCGCGGCGGTGGGCGGGGGCGGCGAAATCGGTCATTGCGCGGCCTCGGGGCGGGGCTGCGGCAGCGGCACGCCCGGCGCCGGCGCCGCGTCGGCAAGCTGCACGGCCCCAGCCTCGGCCTCGCCCTGCGTCGCGGTGCCCGTGGCCGGTGGCGGGAGCGTGGTCGGCACCGCGGCGGCGAGCCCGGCACTGCGGGTATCGCCCGGCGCCGCGGCGGCGGTGACGGGTGGCGCGAGCGTAACCGGCATCGCGGCGTTGGCCGCGGCCGCGGCGGGCCCGGTGGTGCGGATATCCTTCGGCGCCGGGCCGGCCGGCGCGATGGCGCCTGCGGCGGTGCCGGTGATCCCGGCTGCCGCCGTGCGCGTGTCCGGCACGCCACCCGCCACGTTGCCGCTTCCGCCGCCTGCCGCGCCACCGATCGCGCCGCTGGCTGCGAGGCCGACCGGGAAGAACGCGGCACCGCCATCCATCCGCTCGGCTGCGGCCGCCGCCGCGCCGGGGCCATCGGGCATGGCGGGCGCGGGGATGAAGGCCCCGGCCGCCGTGCCGTCGGCGCCGATCGCCATCGCCTGGGCAT
>JAVVFE010000156.1:0-7340 GCA_032251175.1 Thermohalobaculum sp. | reverse complement strand
TGGCAGGGGCAGCAGGACTCGAACCCGCGACCCTCGGTTTTGGAGACCGATGCTCTACCAGCTGAGCTATACCCCTAAAGCCGAGGCAGCATTTACGGGCAATTGCCGGGCTATGCAAGGGGGGCCGCGCACCCCGCCGCGGCGATCCTGCCGCCTACTCGCCGGCCTCGACCGGACCCAGCCGCCAGGCCCGCATCGCATCGTAGAACGGCATGCAGGCATCGACAACGCGCTCGAGCCCGGAGGGCACCGGCCCCGGCTCGCGGTAGCCCACAAAACCGGTCGAGGCCTCGACGGTGCGATACCAGTGCGCGCCCCAGACGCCGTCGCTGTCGCGCCGCCCGGCGGGCCAGGCCAGCATCGCCGGGTCGAACGCCACCCCCAGCGCACCGCACAGCGCCGGCAGCATCGCCTCGGGCCGCTCCAGCACGTCGCGCGCCTCGATGACCGGCGGTGCCATGCCGGTGAGCTGGCAGACATGGTCGAACAACTCGGCCTGCTGGCGATAGCCCAGGTCCTCGACCCCCATGCCGTCCCAACCGCGCCGGAACGAGGCTGCGACCGCCTGCGGCGGGCGGATCAGGAAAGCGTGGCGCACCTTGCCCATCCAGTCGCGCGGCGCGCCGGGGATCATGTGCTGGCACATGTGCTTCTGATAGACGATCGGCGCCCCGGCCGCGGTCGCGCACGCCCCGGCGATGGCGTCCCAGTCGGTCGCATGGTGCGCCATCACCTCGGCCCGCATCGGGTGGTCCAGCCCGGTATCCCTCAAGTATGCGCCGTAGAAGGGTTCGTCCATCACCGCGGTGTCGGCCCGGTTCTCCCACGCGCGCATCATCGCGGTCGAGATGTTTCGCGGGCCGGACCACATCGCGATGCGAATGGTGCAGGGCATCTGCCTCACGTCCTCTTGTGTTTCGGCCGTCGTCGGCCGTGGTCCGCGCCTGCGTGGTTCCGCGCCCCGGGTCCGATTCCGCAGCCCCGGGCCTTGCTTGCGCCGGGCATGGCCGCTTGCGGTTTCACGCAGCCTGTTCCGTTTCCGTCGCCGCCTGTCCACAGCCTGCCAAAAGAAGATGGGGATGTTGAGGCACGATTTATCACCATGTTGTCACAATGGTCACACCTTGCGGCACATGAACGACACAGTTGCGCACCGTCGGCAGCACGCCCGCATCCGCTTGTGGCGCGGCGTGCGGCGATGCTATAGCGCCGCCTCATGCGCGAAACCGGCCCCGCCCGCAAGCCCGAACCCGGGTCAGACACCGCTGCCCCCACTGCGGCAGCGCCGGACGGCTGGTATCTCAAGCACCGCACCCGCATCGAACGCTGGCAGCGGCCGCTGACCACCCGCGGGGACCGGCTCTGCGCCTGGGTGAACATGCTGCTGGTCGATCACGGCGTCCTGCGGCTGGCCTGGTCCAACACCTGGCGGGTGACGCCGCTGCTCTGGCGCTCGGCCCAGCCCGCGCCGCACAACCTACGCCGGTTCCGCAACGCGGGCGGGCGCACCGTGGTCACGCTGCGCGGCGGGCTCACCTTCGGCTCGCTGCCGATCGAGCGCGAGGCCTGCGCTCGCCTCGGTCTCGACTTCCACAGCTTCACCCTGCGCTCGCGCGGCCTGCCCAGCCGCGAGGACCTCGCCGCGCTCGACCGTCTGTTCCAGGCGCTCGACCGCCCGGTGCTGCTGCACTGCAAGTCGGGCGCCGACCGGGCGGGCTTCGCCGCCGCGCTCTGGCTGATGCTGGTCGAGGGCGCGCCGGTCGAGGTCGCGCAGCGCCAGTTGTCGCTGCGCTTCGGCCATGTCCGCCAGTCGAAGACCGGCGTGCTCGACGCCTTCTTCGACGCCTACGCGCGCGAGGGGGCGGCCCGGGGGCGCACCCTGCGCGACTGGATCGCGGACGGCTACGACCCCGACCACATCGCCCGCGATTTCCACGCCAAGGGCTGGGCCAGCCTGCTGGTCGACGATATCCTGAACCGCGAGTGATCGCCGATCACGCCGCGTGATCGGGCACATCAAGATTTGCGCCTTGCCTTGCACGCCGCGCCGCCTAGCCTGCCCCGCACGCCGCCCCATCGACCGCGCTCAAGCGGCCCGAGCCCCAAGAGGACCGCATGACCCTCGCCGACGCCCGTCCCGACAACCACCTCGCCGGCGCCACGCGCCGCCCCAGCCTCCGGCACGGGCTGCATTTCCTCTCGATCCCCGGCCCCTCGGTGATGCCGCAGCGGGTGCTCGCGGCGATGGCCCGGGCGATGCCCAACATCTACGAGGGCGACCTGATCGCCCGGTCCGAGGGCATCCTCGCCGCGCTTCCGGGCATCGCGCGGACCACTGGCACCCCCTTCATCGCCGTCGCCAACGGCCATGGCGCCTGGGAGATGGCGCTGACCAACACCCTCTCGCGCGGCGACAAGGTGCTGGTGCTGGAAAGCGGCCGCTTCGCCATCGGCTGGGGCGAGATGGCCAAGGTGCTGGGGCTCGAGGTCGAGATCCTCAACGCCCGCCCGCGCCGCGCCGTCGATCCCGACGCCGTCGAGGCCCGCCTGCGCGCCGACCCCGCGCACACGATCAAGGCGGTGATGGTGGTGCAGATCGACACCGCCTCCTCGGTGCGCAACGACATCGCGGCGATCCGCAAGGCAATTGAGGCCGCCGGCCACCCGGCGCTCTACATGGTCGACTGCATCGCCTCGCTGGGCTGCGTGCCGTTCGAGATGGACGCCTGGGGGGTCGATGTCACCGTGGCGGGCAGCCAGAAGGGGCTGATGGTGCCCCCCGGCCTCGGCTTCTGCTGGGCCGGCCCGCGCGCGATGGAGGCCTGCCGCCGCGCGGACCTGCGCACCGGCTACTGGGACTGGCTCGCGCGCGCGGCCAAGGGGCAGCACTACCTGCGCTATTGCGGCACGCCGCCGGTTTCGCACCTGTTCGCGCTGCGCGAGGCACTCGACATGATCGCCGAGGAAGGGCTCGACAACGTCTGGGCCCGCCATGCCGCGCTCGCGCGCGCGGTGCGCGCCGCCGTCGCGGTCTGGTCGACGCCCGGCGGCATCGAGTTCAACGTGGTCGAACCGGCCGAACGCTCCGACGCCGTGACCACCGTGCTCACCGGCGGCATCGACGCGGCGCGGCTGCGCTCGGTCTGCGAACAGCGCGCGGGGCTCACGCTCGGCATCGCCTTCGCGCCGAACGAGGGACGCGCCTTCCGCATTGGCCATATGGGGCACCTGAACCCGCCGATGATCCTCGGCACGCTCGCGACCATCGAGGCGGCGCTGATCGGCATGGGCGCGCCGATCGGCGGCTCGGGTATCGCGGCGGCGGCCACCTCGATCGCGGCCGACCTCGGCGCCGAACTGGCCCCTGCCGGCAACGCGCAGGGTTTCAACCCCTGACCCCGCGCGCGCGCGTTCCGCGCCTCCCTCCCCCCTTGCGGGGGAGGGATGGGGAGGGGGCCCGCAGAATCCGGCCCACCGCCCGACCACCGGCACGAGCGCAGCCCGCGGCCTTCCCCCTGGCCCTGCTAGTCCTCGCCCTCCGGCCCCTGCCGCAACGCCTTGACCTGACCGCGCGCCTTCTTGCCCTCGACGCGGCGGCGCTGCGAGCCCTTGGTGGGCTTGGTCGGGATCCGCGGCTTCGGGCGCACCGCGGCGCGGGCGATCAGGTCGACCAGCCGTGCCAGGGCCTCCTCGCGGTTGCGCATCTGGCTGCGGTGGGTGTCGGCACGGATGACGATGGCGCCGTCCTCGGTCCAGCGCCGCCCGGCCAGCCGCCTCAGCCGCGCCTTCACCTCGGGCGCGAGATTCGGCGAGCGCGCCGCCTCGAAGCGCAGCACGACCGCCGTCTCGACCTTGTTGACGTTCTGCCCGCCGGGCCCCGAGGCGCGCGCGAAGCTCTCGCTCAGCTCCCAGGGCTCGAGCGTGATCCGCTCGGTGACCCGGACCGGGCCCTCGACCACCTCAGGCCCGCCCCACCCCCGGCCCCGCCATCGCGATGGCCGCGCGGAACGGCACCAGCGCCAGCATCGCAAGCGCGATCTTCACGCCGAAATCGCCGACCGCGAGGCTGACCCACAGCGCGACCGGCGCGCCCATGCCCAACAGCGGCACCGGCGCCTGCGCCCAGTCGGCATCATTACCCAGAAACCCGAACATCGGCGCGAAGGCCATCGAGAAGAACAAGGCGGTATCCAGCGCCGAGCCGAAAATGCTCGACACCAGCGGCGCGCGCCACCATGCGCCCGCCCTGAGCCGGTCGAACAGCGCGACATCGAGCAGTTGCGCGCACAGGAACGCGGTGCCCGAGGCGATCGCGATCCGCGGCGTCGCCAGCCACACCGACAGCCAGATCGCCAGCACGAACCCCGCCAGCACCACGCGCCGCGCCCCCGACGCGCCGAGGTAGCGGTTCGAGAGGTCGGTCACAAGGAACGCCAGCGGATAGGTGAAGGCACCCCAGGTCAGCCAGTCGTTGAACGGATACTGCACCAGCACGTTCGAGGCGGTGACGATCACCATCATCGCCACCACGCCGGTCAGAATGCCCCTTGCCTGAGCGCCCATCGCCATCGCCTCCCTGATCCGGCGCGGGGAGCGCGCCGGAAGGCCGGTTCTCTACGCCCGCTCGGCCCGCGAATGCAAGCGCCCCGTGGTGCGGCCCGCGCCCATGCCGGCCCGTGGAGGGCGCCCCATCACCGCCCCTCGCTGCCCCGGCCGCCGAGCCGGGGCCTCCCGCACCGCCTCGCGCTGCACCCAGGGGCTCGCCTCGGGGCCTCGCCGCCATCGGCACCACGCCCGACCGCGAGATGTCCCGGATCGAGGCCGGGACAGCGGTCTCCACCGCCCCATCACCGCCCCCACGCTGCCCCGGGCTTGACCCGGGGCCTTGCGGGATGGCGCGCGCAAGGCAGGCATTTTCCATCCGGAACCACCGGCGCCGCGCGGCGCCACCCGATCTCAGACGCTCTCGCCCGCCATCAGCAGGTGAAGCTCGTCGCCCTCGTAAGGGTGTGCCCGCGCCACGTCCTCGTCGAGTTCTATCCCCAGCCCGGGCCCCTCGGGCGGCGACACATAGCCATCCTCCCAGCGGATCGGGGTCTTCAAGAGCTTCGCGTGGAACCCCTCCCACCGCTCGATCGACTCGAGGATCAGGAAGTTCGGGATGCACAGCGAAAGCTGGATGTTCGCCGCTCCCCCCACCGGCCCGCAATAGAGGTGCGGTGCAAGCTGCACATATTTCGCCTCGGCCATCGCCGCGATCTTCTTGGTCTCCAGGATGCCGCCAACGCGCGCGATCTGCGGCTGCAGGATGCGCGCGGCGCCCGTCTCCAGCACCCGGGCAAACTCCCACTTGGTCGACAGCCGCTCGCCGGTCGCCACCGGCATCCGGGTCGAGCGGCTCACCTCGGCCATCGCCTCCGGCATGTCGGGCGGCACGGGTTCCTCGAACCACAGGGGGTCATAGGGCTCGATCCGGCGGGCGAGGCGCTTGGCGCCCGACACGGTGAACTGCCCATGCGTGCCGAACAGCAGGTCGGCGCGCGTCCCCACCGCCTCGCGCAGCACCCGGCAGAACCGCTCGGACCGGTCGAGATCCTCGAGGCTCGGCTCGTGCCCGTCAAACACCGTGTAGGGCCCGGCCGGGTCGAACTTCAGCGCGGTGAAGCCCTGCGCGATGTAATGCAGCGCCCGCTCGGCCGCGATGTCGGGGTCGTTGTAGGCGTTGGGCAGGTTCGGGTCGGGGTAGGTGTCGCCCTCGGCAGGGTAGATATAGGTGTAGCTGCGCAGCCGGTCGCGGCAGCGCCCGCCCAGCAGGTCGCAGATCGGCTTGTCCGCCGACTTGCCGATGATGTCCCAGCACGCGACCTCGAGCCCCGAGAGCACCCCGGTCAGCGTCGGATCCGGCCGCAGGCTGTAGCCCGAGCCATAGGTCAACCGCCACAGATGCTCGATCCGGTGCGGGTCGGCGCCCTCGAAGTGGCGCGCGAACACATCCTCGACCATCGCCTTGACGACCTTCGGGCCGAAGGCATGGGCATAGACCTCGCCGATCCCGGTGATCCCGCAGGCGGTGGTGAGCTTCACCACGATGAAATACCGCCCGCCCTTGCGCGGCGGCGGGTTGCCGATGATGAAGACCTCGCAGTCGCTGAGTTTCATGGCCCGGCCCTCCCTCGCCCACACGATACCGCGCGCCAGAGTGCCGGGGCCGCACCGCCCGCGCACCGCGAAAAGCGACAGGGCGGGTCGCAAAGCGCAGCAACCAGAAAGACGAAGGGCGCTGCGGCCTTCCGGCCGCGGCGCCCCTGTCAGGCGCGGCGAAGGGCCTCAGCCCTTCATGGTCTTCGCAACCTCGGCCGCGAAGTCCTCCTGCTCCTTCTCGATCCCCTCGCCCACGGCGAGGCGCACGAAGCCGGTGACCTTCGCGCCGGGTGCTGCCTCGGCCACCGCCTTCTCGACGGTCAGGTCGGGGTTGATCACGAAGCTCTGCTTCAGCAGGCAGACCTCCTGATAGAACTTGTTCATGCGGCCCACGATCATCTTCTCGATCACCGCGTCGGGCTTGCCCGACTCGCGGGCCTGCTCGGTCAGCACCGCCTTCTCGCGCTCGACCAGCGCGGGGTCGAGATCAGCCACGTCGAGCGAGGCCGGCGAGGTCGCCGCCACATGCATCGCCACCTGCTTGCCCACGGCCGCGGCCTTGCCGGCATCGCCGCCGGTGATCGCCACCAGCACGCCAATCTTGCCCATGCCGTCCGCGGTCGCGTTGTGAACGTAGGACGCGACCACGCCACCCTCGACCGCCGCCATCCGGCGCAGCGACAGGTTCTCGCCGATCGTGGCGATCTTGTCGGTCACGATCTCGCCCACGGTCTTGCCGCCCATCGGGGCCGCGCGCAGCGCATCGACATCCGCCACGCCCAGCGCGACAGTCGCGATCTCGCCCACCATCTGCTGGAAATCGGCGTTGCGCCCGACGAAATCGGTCTCCGAGTTCACCTCGACCACGACGCCGCGGCCGGCCTTGACGGCAACCGCGACCAGGCCCTCGGCAGCGGTGCGCCCGGCCTTCTTGTCGGCCTTGGCGATGCCCTTGGCGCGCAGCCAGTCGATCGCGGCCTCCATCTCGCCATTGGTCTCGGTCAGCGCCTTCTTGGCGTCCATCATGCCCGCGCCGGTCTTGTCGCGGAGCGCCTTCACCATGGTCGCGGTGATCGTCATCTCATATCTCCATTTTCGTGATCGACGCGGCGGGATGCGCACCCGGCGGGGCGGCATCGGCTGCGTCGCATATCGCAGGCGCGTGACAACCGGGCGACAGCGCGGGGGTCGCGCCCCCG
>JAVVFE010000155.1:0-7383 GCA_032251175.1 Thermohalobaculum sp. | reverse complement strand
CGATCTCGGTGCCGAACAGGAACATCTGCGCCATCGGCGCGATCATCACCCGCGCACCCTCGCGCTCGACCACCACGTCGTGCTGGCCGATCTCGGTGGCGTGCTCCATGGTGTATTCCATGCCGGCGCAACCGCCTTTCTTGACGCCGATCTTGAGGCCCTTGACGCCGCCCTGCGAGCCGTCGATCAGCTTGCGGATCTGGCGCACGGCCGACGGGGTCAGGCTCACGGGGTCCTTGCCGGGGATGCCGAACATCGCTGTCGTCTCCTTCGCGGGCGTTACATGAACCCAAGCTCGAGCCGGGCCTCGTCGGACAGCTTGTCCATGCCCCAGGGCGGCTCCCAGACAAGCTGGACGTTGACCGTCTTGACGCCCGGCAGCGGCTCGACCGCGTCCGCCACCCAGCCCGGCATCTCGCCCGCTACCGGGCAGCCCGGGGCGGTCAGCGTCATGTCGATCTCGACATTGTTCTCGTCGTCGATGGCGATCCGGTAGACCAGCCCGAGATCGTAGATGTTCACCGGGATCTCGGGGTCGTGGACCGTGCGGCAGGCCGCGACGACATCGTCGTAGAGCGGATGCCCGGTCGACGAGGCGCCAACCAGCGGTTTGGCCTGGGTCTGGGTCATCGCATCCATCGCGCTCACCTCTGCGACGAGAGATTGGCAATCAGCGCCTCGGTCCGGCGGCGCAGTTCGTCGGCCATCTTGTGGGCCTTGTCCTGGTCTTCGAGCGGGTATTTCAGCATCGCCTCGACCGCGTTTTCCTGCGTGTGGTTGGCAGCCCTGAGGATCGCGCCCTCGACCGCGGCGGCGATCTGGTCGCGCTGCGTCGGGCCCAGCTTCGCGCCGAGCGATTTCTCGATCAGTTCGACAGCCTCGTCCCGGAAGGTCCTGAGTTTCGTCATTACGCGACTCCCACTGCTTTCCCGAGTGTTCATATAGGGAATTGCCCGGTGGCGTCCAGAGCGCAGGAACGGGCGAGCATGGGGCGCGTCGGCTCAGCCCTGCCGGGGGCGGCGTTCGAGCACGGCGAGAAGTGCCGTCCCCGCGACAACGATCCCGGCGAGGAGCATCCCCAGGGCAGAGGTGAGCCGCCGGTTTCCCTCGATCTCCGAGACGACCGGTGGTCCGCGGTCTATCCGCACACCGATCCGGTCGCCGGCTGAGAGGCTGTCAAAAAGCTCGCGCTCTACCTCGTGGCGCTGCACCACGGGGCCGGAGGGCAGGTCGATCCGGTAGCTCACGTAATAGATCGTGCGCGTGCGTTCCCAGTCGCTGGGGCGGGGCCGGCGATCGGTCGACTTGGCGGTCACCACGGCCTCTTGCGCCACGCCATCGGTCCAGAGCCGCCACGCTCCAACAAGGTCGCGCGCGCCCTGCGCGGACATGGCGAGGCCGAGCGGCACGGCAAGGAGCCAGAAAACGAGCGCGAGGCGCGGCGGGATCGTCGGGCGTAGGCGTCGGCGAGGCATGGGCATTCCTCGGGTCGGTCAACTGGCATGTGCAGGCGCCGTCATCGTCACGTTGCGCCCATGCGGCGCGCACTTTAGGACGAATGCAGGCAGGATGGGATCCGGGCAGGCATGACCTCACGCTTTCGTTTCCAGATCGGGGCGCGCGACGGGCGGGCGCGCAGCGGGGTCATCTCGACGCCGCGCGGCGAGATCCGGACGCCCGCCTTCATGCCGGTGGGCACCGCCGCGACCGTCAAGGCGATGCTGCCCGAGAGCGTGGCGGCGACCGGCGCCGACATCATCCTGGGCAACACCTATCACCTGATGCTGCGGCCTGGGGCCGAGCGCATCGCCCGGCTGGGCGGGCTGCATCGCTTCATGAACTGGGGCAAGCCGATCCTGACCGATTCCGGCGGCTTCCAGGTCATGTCGCTGGCCGAACTGCGCAAGCTGAGCGAGGAGGGGGTGCGGTTCTCGAGCCATGTCGACGGCAAGCGCCACATGCTGAGCCCCGAAAGCTCGATGGAGATCCAGCGCCTGCTGGGGTCGGACATCGTGATGGCGTTCGACGAGTGCACCCCGTTTCCGGCCGACGAGGCGACGGCGCGGGCCTCGATGGAGCTGTCGATGCGCTGGGCGCGGCGCTCGCGCGAGGCGTTCGGCGACCGGCCCGGGCATGCGCTGTTCGGTATCCAGCAGGGCAGCGTCTATCCCGACCTGCGGGCCGCGAGCGCCGAGGCGCTGACCGCGATCGGGTTCGAGGGCTATGCCATCGGCGGGCTCGCGGTGGGCGAGGGGCAGCAGCAGATGTTCGGGGTGCTGGACTACGCCCCCGCCATGCTGCCGGAGGACCGGCCGCGCTACCTGATGGGGGTGGGCAAGCCCGATGACATCGTCGGCGCGGTCGAGCGCGGCGTGGACATGTTCGACTGCGTGCTGCCGACCCGGTCGGGCCGCACCGGGCAGGCGTTCACCCGGCGCGGCGCGGTCAACATCAAGAACGCGCGCCACGCCGACGACCCGCGGCCGCTGGACCCCGACTGCGGCTGCCCCTGCTGCGCGTCCTACAGCCGCGCCTATCTGCACCATGTGTTCAAGGCCGGCGAGATCATCGCGGCGATGCTGATCACCTGGCACAACCTGCATTACTATCAGGAGCTGATGGCCGGGCTGCGCCGGGCGATTGCCGGGGGGCGGCTGGCGGCGCATGTGGCGGCCTTCCATGACGGGCGCGCGGCGGGAGACCTGGAGCCGCTGTGAGCCGGGCAGGCGGGCGCGGCGCGCCGGCTTTCACGCGTGAAAGCGTGCCCTTTCACGCGTGAAAGTGGTATTAACTAGTTGATATAAAACGATAATCTAAAAGTTCGATGCACGGACTGCGGCATGTGCGGGGGGCTGGCTCGTGGGGTGGCGCACGGGGTTTGCGTGGCGCCCGGCCATGTCCGGCGTGCGGACTGCTGCGCCCAATGCGCGCCCCGCCGGATCGGGTGTGCGCCCTGCTGTGCTCTGCCATGCCCGGCGTGCGCCCCGCGGGATCGGGGGTGCCTCCCCCGCCGGACCCGGTGTGCGCCCGGGCCTGGGTGCCGGCGCCCGGCGCCGACCGGCGCCGACCGACGCCGCCGCGTGGCCGGGACTGGCCGGCCGGGCGGCGGGACGACGAAAACGGGCGCCGGAACGCTCCGACGCCCACCGACCCGAAGGGGTGACCCGCTCAGAAGCGCAGGCTGCCGCCGATCGAGAAGATATGCGCGCCGCCGTCGAATTCGAGCGAGGTGCCCTTGAGCGGCCCGTTCCTGAGCGTGACGTCGGGGTCGTGCAGCGCGTGCAGGTAGGAATAGCCCGCGTCGATCGACATCGCCTCGGTCATGCGGTAGCTGGCGCCGATCGACAGCCACAGGCGGTCCTCGTCCGGCACGCGCACGGTGCGGAAGGCGTCGGACGTCGGCGTCTCGTCCCAGGCGATGCCGCCGCGCACGGTGAACTTCTCGTTCAGGTCGTATTCGGCGCCGGCCGAGACGAAGAAGGCGTCGTCGTAATTCTGCGCGTCCGAGAAGGCGATCGGGGCGTTGGTCGCGTTCACGTCGATCCGGTCGAAGCGCGACCAGTTGATCCAGCGCCCTTCCACCATCACGCGAAGATCGGGGCTCAGATCCTGGGTAACGCCCAGTTGCACCCAGTTGGGCAGCGAGGCGTCGGCCTCGCCCTCGAGCCCCGGAAGCCCGGCGAACAGGCCGCTGTCGAGGTCGGTTTCGAGGCTGAGGTCGTAGCCGTGGTGATAGGCGGCACCCAGATGCGTGCCGGCGACCGGCTCGAACTGCACGCCGAGCGAGAAGCCGACCTTGAACTGGTCGCCGTCGAGGTTCACCGCCGCGCTGGTCAGCCGGGCATCGGCATAGAGGATGTCGAGCGAGGCGCCGATGGTGAGGGTGTCGAGCAGGTCGTAGGCGATGGTCGGCGCGACCACCACGGTGCGCAGTTCCGAGGTGCGCCCGTCGGCCTGGCCGGGCCAGTTGGTGGGATACTTGGTCTTGAGGCCGAACGGCGAATAGCTGGTCAGGCCGACCACCAGGTCGGGCATCACGCGGTAGCCCACCGCGAAGGCCGGCACCACCCCGGGGCGGTCGGCGTCGAATTCCTGCCCGGCGAAGGGGCCGTCCTGGAAGGTGCCGTCCGAGATCGGCGAGACATAGGAGATGTTGCCGCCGATCTCGAAGGTCTCGACCGTGGTGAGCGCCGCCGGGTTGAAGGTGGCGAAGGTCACGTCGCTGGCCGCCGAAGCCGAGCCGGCCAGTGCCGTGCCCATCGCCTTTGCCGAGCGTTCGTTGAGCTGGAAGCCGCCGGCGGCCGCGGTGCCGGCCGACAGTCCGAATGCGACGATCGCCGTGGTCGCGATTAGCCGGGGATGTGTGTGTCTGGTCATCATGCCTCGTCCGTGTGAGCGTTCCCCATGAGCGCGCGGCCCCGAGCGTGTCATCCGCTTGTCATGCCGTGCTGAACTTCTCCTGCTGGTTTACGCGCGCGTAAGCAAGGGCTGACGTGACGGCAGTGCGCTGAATTTCGCGTGACGATTCGGCGGCAAACTGAAACATTTCGCGGCGCGTTTCGTGATGGGACAGCAAGGCCCCTTTGTGGAACGGGCGGTCCAATATATGGAACGGGCAGGCCGCTTTGACGCGGGCGGGCTGGCGCGGGGCACTGGACGCGGCCCGGCGCCCGCGCCATGATCGCGCCACATCGAAGGGAACGAGTCGCATGAGCATCCTGAGCCAGATCTTCACCTGGTGGAACGGCCAGACCCTGGGCACCCGGGTCCATACCGCGCGCTTCGGCCAGCCGGTGGGCGAGGACGAGGCGGGCAACCGCTTCTACCAGAGCGACGGGGGCAAGCGGCGCTGGGTGATCTATAATGGCGAGGCCGAGGCGAGCCGGGTCTCGCCCGACTGGCATGGCTGGCTGCATCACACCTTCGACGAGTTGCCCTCGCGCGAGCCGCTGCCGAAGAAGGCGTGGGAGAAGCCGCATGTGCCGAACATGACCGGCTCGGCCGGCGCCTACCACCCGCCGGGCAGCGTGCTGACCGCGGCGAGCCGCGCCCGCGCCACGGGCGATTACGACGCCTGGCAGCCCGAGTAACCCCGATGGCAAGCAACACGGCCGAGACGCTGATCGGCGCCATCGTGCTCGCGGTGGCGGGCGGATTCCTGGTCTACGCCGCCAACACCGCCGACCTGAGCCTGGGCGAGGGCAACGGCTATACCGTGGTCGCGAACTTCCGCAAGGCCGAGGGCATCGCGGTCGGCGGCGACGTGCGCATCGCCGGCGTCAAGGTCGGCACCATCACGGCGATGGACCTGAACACCAAGACCTATTTCGCGACCGTCACGCTGAGCCTGCGCGAGGGCATCGAGGTGCCGGAGGACTCGGTGGCCAAGATCACCTCGGCCAGCCTGCTGGGCGATTCCTATGTCGCGATCGACCCGGGCGGGGACGAGTTCATGCTGGCCAGTGGCGACGAGATCGTGAACACGCAAAGCTCGGTGTCGGTGGGCGACCTGATCGGGCGCTTCATCCACGGGCAGGCGCCGGAGTGAGCGGGGCGGCATCCGGACAGGGCGATGCCTGGTCGGCGGCCGATTACGCCCGCAACGCGCGGTTCGTCTCGGACCTCGGCGCCCCGGTGCTGCGGCTGCTGGATCCGCGGCCGGGCGAGGATATTCTCGATCTCGGCTGCGGCGACGGTGCGCTGACGGCGCGGCTGGCCGAAGCCGGCGCCCGGGTGGTGGGGGTGGATGCCTCGCCCGACATGGTGGCGGCGGCACGGGCGCGGGGGATCGATGCGCATCTGGCCGACGCCCATGCGCTGGGCTATGAGCGCGCGTTCGACGCGGTCTTTTCCAACGCCGCGATGCACTGGATGACCCGGCCCGATGCGGTGATCGCCGGGGTGGCGCGGGCGCTGAGGCCCGGCGGGCGGTTCGTGGCCGAGTTCGGCGGCGCGGGCAATGTGGCGGCGATCCGCACGGCCATCATCGCGGTTCTGTCGCGGGATTATGGAATTGACACAACGCTTGACGACATCTGGTATTTTCCGACCGACGCCGAGCACCGCGCGCGGCTGGAGGCGGGCGGTTTCGCGGTCGAGGAGATCGCCCTGATCCCGCGCCCGACGCCGGTGGTCGCCGGGATCGAGGCCTGGCTTGCGACCCTGGCCGCCCCGGCGCTGCGCCTGTTGCCCGCGGCCGAGTGGGCGGGGGCTGCGGCGCGGATCGCGGCGCTGGTTGCGCCGGCGCTGCGCGATGCGGCGGGCAACTGGCGGGCGGATTACGTGCGATTGCGCTTCCGCGCCGTGCTGCGCCAGGAGGGGTGATGCGGATCGCCCGGATGCTTGTGGCCGTGATGCTGGCGGGCCTTGCCGGCCTGCCCGGGGGCGTGCGCGCCCAGACCACACCGCCGGCGATCGAGCAGAGCCCGCTCGCCCCCCTGCGCCCGCGCCTGCCGGGCGGCACGGTGGTCACGCCCGGCGCCCGATTGCCGCTGCCCGAGGGGGTCGAGGTGGCGACACCGCCTGCCGGCAGCGATGCCGGGATCGGCGCGGCGGCGGGGGACGCGGCCGAGGGTGCAAAGGGCACGGGCGCGGCCGACGAGGGCGCGGCCGATGGCGGCGCGGCCGAGGTCGCACCGCAGGCGGACCCCACCGGGACCGCCGTGCCCGAGGCCTCGGCGGGGGCCGCGACCACCGGCCTGCCGGCGGATGGCGGCGCGGCCGAGGCGCCGCCGGTGGACCTGTTCAAGCGCGCGCCGCCGGGCACCGGGGGCGGGCCGGGGGCGGGCGCGCCGCAGCTCATCGACCAGATCGAGCGCCGGGAGGCGCCGGGGGCGGTGCTGCGCGCGCTGGACAAGCTGACCGGGCAGATCATCACCTTCGAGCTGGCCGCCGGCGCCGAGACCGAGGTCGCGCGCCTGCGCGTGGCGCTGTCGCGCTGTCGCGTGCCGGTCGACGGCACCAGCGCCAACAACCTCGCCTTCCTGCGGATCTGGGACACCAGACGCTCGGCCGAGGCGCCGGTGTTTTCCGGCTGGATGTTCGCGGACAGCCCGGCGCTGTCGGCGATGGACCACCCGCGCTATGACCTGTGGGTGATCCGCTGCACCACCGCCGAGGGGTCGTCGTCGGCGGCGAAGCCGTAGAAATCGGCCCGCCGGGGAACCGCGTCGTCGAGCAGCCGCAGATAGGTCGCGCGCGAGACGCTGATCGCGCCCAGGCTTTCCAGATGCGGCGTCAGGAACTGGGTGTCGAGGAGCCGGTAGCCGCCCGCCCTGAGCCGGGCGACGAGGTGGGCGAGGGCGATCTTCGAGGCGTCGCGAACCCGGTTGAACATGGATTCTCCAAAGAATACCCGTCCCAGGGCCAGCCCGTAAAGGCCTC
>JAVVFE010000154.1:0-7387 GCA_032251175.1 Thermohalobaculum sp. | reverse complement strand
GTGCGGTCGATGTCGTTGCCATAGAGGCAGAGCCCGGCCTCGAGCCTGAGCGAGTCGCGCGCGCCAAGGCCGATGGGGGCGACGGCCGCGTCGGCCAGCAGCGTCTCGGCGAGCTTTTCCGCCCCGGCCTCGGGCACCGAGATCTCGAAGCCGTCCTCGCCGGTGTAGCCCGAGCGCGAGACGATGCAGGCAAGGCCCGCGATCTCGACCTCGCGCACGTCCATGAAGCGCATTTCGGCGGTCGTGGGCGCAAGGCCCGCCAGCACCCGCCCGGCCGCGGGGCCCTGAAGCGCGATCAGCGCGCGGTCGGTCAGCATCCGCACCTCGCAGTCGGCGCCGATGCCCGCCTTCAGATGCGCGAAGTCGGCGGCCTTGCAGGCGGCGTTGACCACCAGGAACAGCCGGTCGCCCAGGTTGGTGACCATGAGATCGTCGAGGATCCCGCCGGCGTCGTCGGTGAACAGCGCGTAGCGTTGCCGCCCGACGCCCAGCCCCAGCACATCGACCGGCACCAGCCGTTCCAGCGCGCGGGCGGCGTCGGCCACGTCGCCCGACCGCGGCGTGACCACCACCTGCCCCATGTGCGAGACATCGAACAGCCCCGCCTGCGCGCGGCAATGCAGGTGTTCGGCCATGATGCCGGGGGGGTATTGCAAGGGCATCTCGTAGCCCGCGAAGGGCACGAGCTTCGCCCCCAGCCTGCGGTGCAGCGCGGTCAGCGGTGTCGGCAATGCGTCGTCGGTGTCAGACATGGGCGCCCCTTGCACGGTTGCGGCCGGAGGAATCGCGGATCAGCCCGCTCCCGGCCCCGTCGGCGCCCCCTCTGTCCTTTCGCCTGAGATCGCTATCCCTTCGGCGGACGCCTGCGCGTCTCTCTCCAGAGTATCGCTCCCCGCCGGTCCTTTTGCCTGAGAGTTTCCGAGGCGCGGTTGCTCCTTCGGCACCGGAGGATCCGGCTTCTCCCGGCGGGATGGGGGGCAGCCTATCGGGCGCCCCGGGGGCGATCAAGCGGGATCGCGCGGCGCTGCGGGGCTCACGGGAACGTGAGTGGCGGGCCGGCGCGCGGCGGGCGCCGGGGTCAGACGAATTTGCGGAACAGGCGGGTTTCATCGAAGATCTGCTCCAGCGTTTCCATCCGCGCCTTGGCCTCGTGCCAGTTCAGGTCTTGGGTGGCGGCGATCAGCGCCTCGACCAGCATCAGGATCGCGACCGAGCTGTCCCAGGCCGAGGGCGCCTCGATGTGGCAGGCAAAGCGGTGGCGGGCGATCTTGCCGATCGGCGAGCCCCACTGGTCGGTGAACAGCACGATCTCGGCGCCGCGGCCATGCGCCAGCTCGGCCAGCCTCAGCAGCGCGTTCTCGTAGCGGCGGATGTCGAACACCACCACCACGTCGCCCGGCCGCACATCCAGCAGGTAGTGCGGCCAGACCCCGGGTGCGGCGCCAAGCTGGCTGACCTCGGGCCGGATGACCTGGAGGTGGTTGAACAGGTAATCGGCCATCGAGCGGGTGATCCGCCCGCCGGTGATCAGCACCTTGCGCCCGGTGTCGGCGAGGCAGGCGGCGGCCGCATCGAACGCCGCGGGCTCGATCTGCGCCAGCGTCTGGCGCAGGTTCGACTCGACGGCCTGGGCAAAGCGGCCGAGGATGGGCGAGCCGGGCGCGTCCATCGCCCAGCTTTCGCGCTTGCGGATCGGGTCCGAGATCTTCGCCGCCACCTCGCGGCGCAGGGCTTCCTGGAATTCGGTGAAGCCCTCGAAGCCCAGCTTGCGCGCGAGGCGCATGACGGTGGGACCCGAGACCTGCGCATTCAGCGCGACCTGGGTGATCGAGGCGAGCCCCGACAGCGGATAGCCGTCGAGCAGCGCATGGGCGACCTGGCGCTCGGCCCGCGTCATGGCGTCGAGCCGGGTGCGCAGCAGGTCCTCGATGCTCTGCGGCTTGCGGCTCACGCGCGGCGGCTCCCCCTGCTTGACGCGGGCAAACTTGCACGGCCCGCTGAAAGGATGTTGACAGACAATCTTGCGGTGAACAATCCTTTTCAGATGCTCACCGCCGCACCGCAAGATTCGCCCCTGATCGCCCCCGACGAGGGGCCCGCCGCCGAGGTCGAGAACCCCGCCGGCCGGGGCCGGGTGGTGCTGGTCTGCGAGCACGCCTCGCTGCGCATCCCGCGCGCGCTGGGCGATCTGGGCCTCGCGCCCGAGGCGCGGGCGAGCCACATCGCCTGGGACCCCGGCGCGCTGGCGGTGGCGCGCGCGCTGTCGGCCGAATTCGACGCGGCCCTGGTGACCGCGCGGTTCTCGCGTGTGGTCTACGACTGCAACCGCCCGCCCGAGCGCGCCGACGCGATGCCCGAGACGAGCGAGGTGTTCGCGGTGCCGGGCAACCGGACCCTCAGCCCCGCCGCGCGGGCCGCGCGCATCCACGAGATTGCCGAGCCGTTCCGCGCCCTGCTGGCGGAAACCATCGAGGACCGCATCGCCGCCGGGCGCCCGCCGGTCATCGTCACGATCCACAGCTTCACGCCGGTCTGGTTCGGCAAGCCTCGCGCGGTGGAACTCGGCATCCTGCACGACGCCGACAGCCGCCTGGCCGACGCCCTGCTGGCCCGCGCCGCGGACGCCACCGGCCTGAGAACCGCGCGCAACGAGCCCTATGGCCCCGACAGCGGCGTCACCCACACGTTAAAGGCGCATGCGTTGACGCGCGGCCTGCCGAACGTGATGATCGAGATCCGCAACGATCTGATCGCGGATGCGGCGGGACAGGCGCGGGTGGCCGCGGGGTTGGCCGTGGCCCTGCGCGCGGCGCTCGCCTCGCTGGGGTGTGCGTTCGCGGACCTTGAGGGGAGCGAGTGATGCCCGGCTGGGTGGTGGCTTTCGTCCGCTTCGTCGACGCGCTGAACTACCGGGTCGGGCGCTTTGCGATGTATCTGCTGTTCGCGATGATGGGGATCCTGCTCTGGTCCTCGATCTCGAAGACCTTCTTCCTGCCATCGCTCTGGACGCTCGAGATTGCGCAGTTCGCGATGGTCGCCTACTACATCCTCGGCGGCCCCTACTCGATGCAGCAGGAGGGGCATGTGCGCATGGATCTGGTCTATGGCGGCTGGTCCGACAGCACGCGCGCCGCCATCGACGCCTTCACCGTGGTCTTCCTGTTGTTCTATCTCGGCGTCCTGCTCTATGGCGGCCTCTCGAGCACCGCCTACGCGCTGCAATATGGCGAGCGCAGCTATTCCGCCTGGCGGCCCTACATGGCGCCGATCAAGATCGTGATGTGCGTGGGCATCGTGCTGATGATCCTCCAGGCGCTCTCGGCCTTCTTCAAGGACATTGCGAAGGTCAAGGGGGTCGATCTCTGATGGATTACGATCTGATCGCCATCCTGATGTTCTCGTCGATGATGATCATGCTGCTGACCGGGCAGCGTGTGTTCGCGGCGATCGGCGCGGTGGCGGTGGTCGCGTCGCTGTCGCTGTGGGGGACGGGCGGGGGCGAGATCGCCTTCTCGGCGGCCATGAAGCTGATGAAGTGGTATCCGCTGCTGACGCTGCCGATGTTCATCTACATGGGCTATATCCTGTCCGAGAGCCGGTTGGCCGACGATCTGTATCGCATGTTCCACGTCTGGTTCGGGCCGCTGAACGGCGGGCTTGCGATCGGCACCATCGGGCTGATGGTGCTGATTTCGGCGATGAACGGGCTTTCGGTCGCCGGCATGGCGATCGGCGCCACGATCGCGCTGCCCGAACTGCTGAAGCGCGGCTATGACAAGCGGATGGTCACGGGCGTGATCCAGGCGGGCTCGTCGCTGGGGATCCTGGTGCCGCCCTCGGTGGTTCTGGTGCTCTATGCGATGATCGCGCGCCAGCCGGTCGGGCAGCTCTGGCTCGCCGGGGTGTTCCCGGGGCTGATGATGGCGGCGCTGTTCGTGCTCTATATCGTCATCCGCTGCCGCCTCCAGCCCGAGCTCGGCCCCGCCCTGCCGCCCGAGGAGCGCAACGTGCCGATGGGCGAGAAGCTGCGCCTGCTGGGCGCGGGCATCCTGCCGGTCGCGATCTTTGCCACCATGATGGTGCCCTTCGTCTACGGCCTCACCAGCCTGGTCGAAAGTTCGGCCATCGGCGCGCTGACCGCGACGGCGGCGGCGATCCTGAAGCGGCGCCTGACGCGGCAGGTGTTCGACACGACGATCCGCCAGACGCTGTTCGTCTCGTGCATGTTCATGTGGATCATCCTGGCGGCGCTGGCGTTCGGGGCGGTGTTCGACGGGCTGGGGGCGGTCAAGGCGATCGAGGGCTTCTTCATCGGCAATCTGGGGCTGGGGCCGTGGGAGATCCTGATCCTGATGCAGCTCAGCTACCTGATCATGGGGACGTTCCTGGACGACACCGCGATGCTGGTGATCGTGGCGCCGCTGTATGTGCCGCTGGTCGGCGCGCTGGGCTTCGATCTGATCTGGTATGGCGTGCTCTACACCATCACCAGCCAGATCGCCTACATGACCCCGCCGTTCGGCTACAACCTGTTCCTGATGCGCGCCATGGCGCCGCCCGAGATTTCGATCATCGACATCTACCGCTCGATCGTCCCCTTCGTCGGTGTGATGCTGCTGGCGCTGGCGCTGGTCACGATCTTCCCCGAGATCGCGCTGTGGCTGCCGAACCACGTCTATGGAAAATAACCCAGAACTCCGAAAGGAGCGGCTTCCCGGGAGAACCGGGCCGAGGAACCGGGCAGCCCCCGGAAACGACAGAATGGAGGTTTCGACATGACGACGAGACGCAAGTTCATCGCTGGCGCGGGTGCCATCGGCACCGCGGCGCTGGCGGCGCCGGCCGTGCATGCGCAGTCCAAGATCCGCTGGCGGCTTCAGACCTATGCCGGCCCGGCGCTGGGCGAGCATGTGATCAAGCCCGCGATCGACAGCTTCAACAAGATCGCCGGCGACCAGATGGAGATCGAGCTGTTCTTCGCCGACCAGCTCGTCCCCACCGGCGAGCTGTTCCGCGCGATGCAGAACGGCACGATCGACGCGGTCCAGTCGGACGACGACTCGATGGCCTCGCCGACCGAGGTGACGGTGTTCGGCGGCTATTTCCCGCTGGGCCTGCGCTATTCGCTGGATGTGCCGGTGCTGTTCAACCAGTTCGGCCTCAAGCAGATCTGGGAGGACGAATACGCCAAGGTCGGGGTCAAGCACATCTCGGCCGGGTCGTGGGACCCCTGCCACTTCGCCACCAAGGAGCCGATCAACTCGCTCGCCGATCTCAAGGGCAAGCGCGTCTTCACCTTCCCGACAGCGGGGCGGTTCCTGGCGCAGTTCGGCGTCGTGCCGGTCACCCTGCCCTGGGAGGACATCGAGGTCGCGGTGCAGACCGGCGAGCTTGACGGCATCGCCTGGTCGGGCATCACCGAGGACTACACGGTGGGCTGGGCCGATGTGACCAACTACTTCCTCACGAACAACATCTCGGGCGCCTGGATCGGCCATTTCTTCGCCAACATGGACCGCTGGAACGAGGTGCCGCCGCACCTTCAGGAACTGTTGAAGGTCACCTTCGACAGCTCGCACTACTACCGTCAGTGGTGGTACTGGGGCGGCGAGGCGTCGCTGCGCGTCGATGGCACGAAGATGAAGCTGACCACCATCCCGGATGCGGAATGGGCGACGGTCGAGGCGGCGGCCGTCAGGTTCTGGGACGAGATCGCGGCCGAGTCCGAAACCAAGGCCAAGGTCGTGCAGATCTTCAAGGCCTACAACGCCACGATGGAAAAGGCCGGGCGGCCCTACCGCTACACCTGACCCCGGCCCCCGGGCCGGACATCGCACCACCCCTCCCCCCGCCGGGGGAGGGCCTTCCCGCCCGGCACCGGCCGGGTTCGCGTCACCCCGAGGATGCTTGAAAATGTCAGGTATGCTGACTCTCGACGACCTGAAGGCGGCCGTGGCCGCGGGCGAGATCGACACCGTCATCGCGGCCCAGGTGGACATGCAGGGCCGCCTGATGGGCAAGCGGTTCCAGGCCGAATTCTTCTGCGAGAGCGCGCTCGAGGAGACCCATGCCTGCAATTACCTGCTGACCGTCGACCTGGAGATGGAGACGGTTCCGGGCTACAAGTCGGCCAACTGGGCGTCGGGCTATGGCGACCATGTGCTCAAGCCCGACCTCTCGACGCTGAGGCGCACGCCCTGGCTGCCGGGCACGGCGCTGGTGCTGTGCGACACGCTGGACCACCACACGCATGAACTGGTGCCCCACGCGCCGCGCTCGATCCTCAAGCGCCAGGTGGCGCGGCTCGAGGCACTGGGCATGAAGGCGATGGCCGCGACCGAGCTGGAATTCTACCTGTTTCGCGACAGCTATGAGCAGGCGCATGCCAAGGGCTATCGCAATCTCGAGCCGGTCTCGGCCTACAACGAGGACTATCACATCTTCCAGACCTCGAAGGAGGAGGAGGTGATGCGCGCGGTCCGCACCGGGCTCAACGCCGCGGGCATTCCGGTCGAGAACTCGAAGGGCGAGGCCTATGCCGGCCAGGCCGAGATCAACGTGCGCTATACTGATGCGCTGACCATGGCCGACCGCCATGTGATCGTGAAGAACGGCGTGAAGGAGATCGCCTGGTCCAAGGGGCATGCCGCGACCTTCCTGGCGAAATACGACTACAAGGCGGCGGGCAGTTCCAGCCATGTGCACCAATCGCTGTGGTCGACGGCGGGCCAACCGCTGTTCCACGACCCCGCGGCCGAGCATGGCATGTCGGCCCTGATGCGCCACTACCTCGCCGGGCTGCTGGCGCATGCGAGCGAGTTCACGCTGTTCCTCGCGCCCAACATCAATTCCTACAAACGCTTCATGGTCGGCACCTTCGCGCCCACCAAGGCGGTGTGGTCGACCGACAACCGCACCGCCGGCTACCGGATCTGCGGGCTCGACACCAAGGCCGTGCGGGTCGAATGCCGCGTCGGCGGCGCCGATCTCAACCCGTATCTGGCGATCGCGGCGCAGTTGGCCGCGGGCATCGCCGGGATCGAGGGCAAGCTGGAACTGGAGCCCCCGTTCCGCGGCGACGCCTATCGCGGCGAAGGGCGCGAGATCCCCAAGACCCTGCGCGACGCGACCGCGGCGCTCGACGGCTCGGCCATGCTGCGCGCGGCGATGGGCGACGACGTGATCGACCATTATGTGCACGCGGCGCGGTGGGAGCAGTTCGAATACGACCGCCGCATCACCGACTGGGAAATCGCCCGCGGCTTCGAGCGGTCGTAAGGTCTGCCCGCGCGGCGGGGGGCATCGGGCCCCGGACCCGATCCGGGGCTACCCTCCTCGCGGGCCGGGCGCCCGGCCCGCCATGGGCCCCGGGCTTGACCCGGGGCCT
>JAVVFE010000153.1:0-7413 GCA_032251175.1 Thermohalobaculum sp. | reverse complement strand
GCCCGCGCGGCGCCCGCCCGGGCGAGGGGCGCAGGCCCGCGACGCCGCAGAAGCTGGCGGGGTTCCTGAGCGAGCCGCCCATGTCCGAGCCCTGCGCCACCCAGGCCATGCCGGCGGCCAGCGCCGCAGCCGCGCCCCCCGACGACCCGGCGGCCGAGCGCGACAGGTTCCAGGGGTTGCAGGTGCGCCCGAACACCTCGTTGAAGGTGGACCCGCCCGCGCCGAATTCGGGCGTGTTCGACTTGGCATAGACCACGCCGCCCGAGGCCTCGATGCGCTCGACGATGTGGTCCGAGGCCGCGGGCACATGATCGGCATAGATCGGCGAGCCCTGCGTCGAGCGCACGCCCGCGACGTCCGCGAGGTCCTTGATCGGCACCGGCAGCCCGCCGAGGGGGCCCCGCTCGGCCGCCGGGCGCCGCGCGACCGCCGCCGCGCGATCGCGCGCGCGGTCGAAGCACAGCGTCGGGAGAGCGTTGACCGCGCCATCGACTGCCCGGACCCGGGCTTCCAGCGCGTCCAGCACCTCTGCATGGCTCAGGGCGCCGGTCGCGAGGCGGTCGACCACCTCGCGCGCCGTCATGCGGATGATCTCGTCCATGGCCGTGCTCCCGGGATGCTGCGATTCGCCCCCGAACCCTAAGCCGCCGCGCGCCCGGCGTCATCCGCGCCCGGCGGCCCCTGGGGTCGCCCGCATGCCTGCGCCCTTCCGTCGCGGCGGCGTTGCGCTGCCCGGCCGGCCACGATAGATCGTCGCGCAAGACTGTTCTGTGCGCCGCGTGCCCGCGGGGCGGCGCTTGCCGGATGACAGGGAGCAGGCCATGGCCGAGATGACGCGCGAGAGCATGGAATACGATGTCGTGGTCGTCGGCGCGGGCCCTGCGGGGCTGTCGGCCGCGATCCGGCTGAAGCAGCTTGGCGGCGACGACGTCTCGGTCGTGGTGCTCGAGAAGGGCTCGGAAGTCGGGGCGCATATCCTGTCGGGGGCGGTGCTCGACACCTCGGGGCTCGACGCGCTGATCCCGGACTGGAAGGCGAAGGGCGCCCCCCTCCACACCCCCGTCACCGAGGACCGCTTCTATGTGCTGGGCGAGGCCGGGCAGCTTCGCCTGCCGACTGCGCTGATGCCGCCGCTGATGTCGAACCACGGCACCTACATCGTCTCGATGGGCAATGTCTGCCGCTGGCTCGCGGCCGAGGCCGAGGCGCTGGGGGTCGAGATCTTCCCGGGCATGGCGGCGTCCGAGCTGGTGATGGGCGCGAACGGCGAGGTCAAGGGCGTCGTCGCGGGCGAGTTCGGCCTCGGCAAGGACGGCAAGCCCGGGCCGAACTACGAGCCCGGCATGGAGCTTCACGGCAAGTATGTGATGATCGCCGAGGGCGTGCGCGGCAGCCTCGCCAAGCAGGTCATCGCGCACTACGACCTCGCGCGCGACTGCGAGGTGCAGAAATACGGCCTCGGCATGAAGGAGCTGTGGGAGGTGAAGCCCGAGCATCACCGCCCCGGGCAGGTGACCCACACCATGGGCTGGCCGCTGGGCGGCAATGCCGGCGGCGGCTCGTTCATGTATCACCTCGAGAACAACCAGGTTTATGTCGGCTTCGTCGTCCACCTGAATTACGAGAACCCGCATCTCTACCCCTACATGGAGTTCCAGCGGTTCAAGCATCACCCGCTGATCGCGCAGGTGCTGAAGGGGGCCAAGCGCGTGGCCTATGGCGCGCGGGCGATCTCGGAGGGCGGCTGGCAGTCGCTGCCGAAGCTGACCTTCCCGGGCGGCGTGCTGCTGGGCTGTTCGGCCGGCATGGTCAACGTGCCGCGCATCAAGGGCAACCACAACGCCATGCTGTCGGGCAAGGCGGCGGCAGAAGCCGCGTGGGAGGCGTTGCAGGCCGGGCGCGCGTCGGACGAGCTGACCGCCTACGAGACGGCGGTGCGCACCGGGCCGATCATGGCCGACCTCAGGCCGGTGCGGAACGTCAAGCCGCTCTGGTCGAAATTCGGCATGATCGCCTCGCTGGCGCTGGGGGGCTTCGACATGTGGGTGGCGAACCTGACCGCGAAGCTGGGGCTGGGGCCGAAGCTGACCGGGCTCAACCCGCTGGGCACGCTGGGCCATGGCAAGTCGGACGCCGAGGCGACCGGCCGCGCCAAACGCTTCGCGCCGATCGACTACCCCAGGCCCGATGGGGTGCTGAGCTTCGACCGCCTCACCAACGTGGCGTTCAGCTTCACCAACCACGAGGAAAGCCAGCCCGCGCACCTGAAGCTGACCGACCCCTCGATCCCGATCGCCGAGAACCTGCCGAAATTCGCCGAGCCCGCGCAGCGCTATTGCCCGGCCGGGGTCTACGAGGTGGTGAGGGACGACGACGGCTCGAACCCGAAGTTCGTCATCAACTTCCAGAACTGCGTCCACTGCAAGACCTGCGACATCAAGGACCCCGCGCAGAACATCGTCTGGACCGTGCCGCAGGGCGGCGACGGGCCGAATTATCCCAACATGTGAGGGGCGGCGCCCGGCGCCGGCGGGATTCGGGTCCGATCCTGGGCCGTCTGGGCCGCGGGACAGCGCGGCCTGGCCGTGCCCGCGGGCCGGAGCAAGGCGGCTCCGCGTCGGGCTTTCACGCGTGAAATCACATTTAAGCCATTGATCTTATTGAATTATCGGAAATTTCGTGCACGAGTCGTGCGGATCGTGCTTGACGCCCGGCCCCGGCCCGCGCGATCTGATGCCGCACGGGGCCGGGTGGTCCGGCCCGCGCCTGCCCCCCCAACCCGAGGCGAGCGGCCATGACCGACGACGACACCCCCCTTGCCAGCGCCTACAACCGGGCGCTGCGGCTCGAAAAGGCCGGGCGGCATGACGAGGCGGCGGCGGCCTACCGCGAGGTGCTGGCGCTCGACCCCGCCGACCATGGCGGCGCCGCCGTCCGGCTTGCCGCGATGGCGCGGGGCGAGGCGCCGGACGGGGCGCCCGCGGCCTATGTCGCGACCCTGTTCGACCAGCAGGCCGGGGCGTTCGAGGACATCCTGGTCGGGCGCCTGGGCTACGGCGTGCCGGGGCTGATCGCCGCGCGCCTGTCCGGGCGCCGCTTCGCGCGGGTGCTCGACCTCGGCTGCGGCACCGGGCTGGTGGCCGAGGCGCTGGGCGAGGCGGCGGGCTACATCGCCGGCGTCGACCTGTCCGAGGGGATGCTGGAGATCGCCGAGGACAAGGGCCTCTACGACGAGCTTTACCTGGGCGACGTGACCGAATTCCTCGCCGCCGAGGATGACGACGACGAGGACGGCGCCCCCTTCGACCTGATCGTCGCGGCCGACGTGCTGCCCTATCTGGGCAGCGTCGAGGCGCTGTTCGAGGGCGCGGCACGGAACCTCGAACCCGGCGGGCTGATCGCCGTCTCGACCGAGACGCTGGCGGAGGCCGCCTTCGCCGGGCGGCCCTGGCGGGTCGGCCCGAAGCACCGCTTCGCCCATGCCGAGGGCTACCTGCGCGCGGCGCTGGCCGAGGCGGGCTTGGCGGTCGAGACGCTCGATCCCATCACCGTCCGCTTCGAGGAGGGCGTGCCGGTGCCCGGCCATCTGGTGATCGCGCGACTCGGCGAGTGACGGCGGCGCGGGCTGCTGCCCCGGCCGCCGAGCCGGGGCCTCGCCGGGCGTCAAGGTGGTCCCGGGTCAAGCCCGGGACAGCGGCGCACCCCGCGCCGCGGGAGTGTGCTCGCCCGGGCGGTGCGGCCCGCGGCACAAGGGTGCTGGCGCGGGCGCGCGCGGTCGCTATGGTGTGCCCCTGACGATCGGCCCGCGGGCGGTGGAGGAGCGGATGACCCAGAGCGTGCTCGACAACCACCCGCGCCGGTTCGCGCTGACCAACGAGCTGCACGCCCGCCCGTTCACGCCCACCGACGCGCCCGGCCGGGTGCTGATGATCGCCTTCAAGCAGACCGAGAACGCCGCCGAGCGCGACCCGGCCGCCGACCGCGCCCACCTGACCGCGCTGATCGATCGCTTCGGGGGGACCCATCCGGCGCCGGACGCGAACCACTACCTCGCCGATCTCGGCCGCTTCCGCCTGAAATGGGAGCGCCACACCGAATTCGTGAGCTACACGTTGTTCGAGAGCGGCGCGGCCGAGCCGCTGTTCGCGCCCGGCCTGATCGAGCACCTGCCGGCCGAGTGGCTGGCGCAGGCGCCCGGCAAGGTGGTCGCCGCCGTCGAGATCGAGCTTTTGCGCGCGCCCGATCTGGCGGCGGCGGTGACGCTGCTCGACGGCCCGCTGGGGCGCGCGTTCTCGCGCGAGAGCATGGTGGCGGCGCGGGTGCTCGACGGCGCGGGGCTTGCGGTCGGCGATTTCCGGATCCACGAGGGCGGCTTCACCCGCTTTGCGCTGGTGATCCACGACGAGGTCGGCGACCGGCGCATCGGGCGGGCGGTGCAGCGGCTGATCGAGATCGAGAACTACCGCATCCTGTCGATGCTGGCGCTGCCGATCGCGCGCGAGGCGGCGCGGCGGCTGAACCAGATCGGCCGGGAACTGACCAGCCTGATCCGGCTGGTGGCATCGGCCGACCGCTCGGCGCCCGAGCAGGCGATCCTCGACCAGTTGACCGCGCTGTCGGCCGAGATCGAGGCGATGTCGGCCTCGACCGCCTTCCGCTTCGGCGCGGCCACCGCCTACGAGGCGATCGTCCACCAGCGCATCGCAAACCTGCGCGAGCAGCGGCTGTCGGGCCGCCAGCTTTTTTCCGAGTTCATGATGCGCCGCTACGATCCGGCGATGCGGACCTGCCATTCGGCGGCTGGGCGGCTGGCCGATCTGGCAACGCGGGCGAGCCGGATCGCGGATCTGCTGCGCACCCGGGTCGATGTCGCGGTCGAGGCGCAGAACCAGAAGCTGCTGGCCTCGATGAACGCGCGCGCCGACATGGCATTGCGGCTTCAGGAAACCGTCGAGGGGCTGTCGGTCGTCGCCATCAGCTATTACGCGGTCAGCCTGCTCAGCTACATCCTCGCGCCGGCAACCAAGCTGGTGGGGATCGACAAGACCACGCTGATCGCGGTGGTGGCCCTGCCGGTGATCGCGGGCGTCGCGTGGTCGGTGCGGCGCGTGCGCAAGCGCATCACCCACCGCCACGACTGAGGAGGCGCGCTCAGGCCAGCGCGTCGGCCGCCAGCCCTGCGAACAGCGCGAGACCGCCCCAGCGCGTCGCCCGGAACAGCATCAGGCAGCGGCCCGGGTCGTCGATGTCGAGGCGCCAGATCTGCCAGGCCATGTGCGCGCCGAACCCGGCCACGCCCAGCAGCGCCAGCGCCCCCCCGCCCGCCGCCAGCACGGCCGTCGCCGCGAGCAGGATCGCGGCCGCGGTGAAACTCCACAGCCACCGGACCGTCGCGGCGCCGAACAGCCGCGCGGTCGATTTCACGCCGATCAGCGCGTCGTCGTCGCGGTCCTGATGCGCATAGATCGTGTCGTAATGCAGCGTCCAGGCGATGCCCGCGAGATACAGCAGCCCCGCCGGCAGCCCGATCGCGCCGGTATGCGCGACCCACAGGAGCAGCGCGCCCCAGTTGAAGGCGAGGCCGAGGAACACCTGCGGCCACCAGGTGAAGCGCTTGGCGAAGGGGTAGATCGCGACGAACGCCAGCGAGGCGACGCCCCAGGCGATGGCGGTGGCGTTGAAGGTCAGCAGGATCAGGAAGGCCGCCAGCGCCTGCGCCACCATCCATGCCGCGGCCCGGCGCACCGTCACCGCGCCCGAGGGGATCGGGCGCGAGCGGGTGCGGGTAACCTTTGCGTCGATGTCGCGGTCCTGGATGTCGTTCCAGGTGCAGCCCGCGCCGCGCATCAGGAACGCGCCGAGGCCTGAGCCCGCGATCAGCCAGATGTCCACGAGCCGCCAGCCGGTGGCCCCCGCCGCCAGCGCCACCGCCCACAGACAGGGGATGTAGAGCAGCCATGTCCCGATCGGCCGGTCGGCCCGGCTGAGGCGCAGATAGGGCCGCCAGCGGGGCGGCGCGAGGGTGTCGACCCAGTTGCCGCCGACCGCATCCGCGACCGTTTGCGCGGCGCTTCGGGGGGTGTTAGCTGATGCCTCTCTCATGGGGCGAGCTATGGCACAGGACGGCGCGAAAATCAGGCTCTATCTCGACGCCCCGATGGCCGCGGACGGCGAGGCGGCGCTGTCGCGCGAGCAGGCGCATTACCTGTTTTCGGTGATGCGGCAGGGCGAGGGCGCGCGGCTGCTGGTGTTCAACGGGCGCGATGGCGAGTGGCTGGCCGAGATCACGGAGGCCGGCAAGCGCGGTGGCACGCTGAGGTTGCTGGAGCGCACCCGGGCGCAGGACGCGCCGCCCGACCTGTGGCTGATGTTCGCGCCCGTCAAGAAGGCGCGCACCGACTTCATCGCCGAGAAAGCCTGCGAGTTGGGCTGCCGGCGCGTCGTGCCGGTGTTCACCCGCCACACCAATTCCGAGCGCGTGAATGTCGAGCGGCTGCGCGCCCATGGCGTAGAGGCAGCCGAGCAATGCGGTCTGCTTGGCGTGCCCGAGGTGGCCGAGCCGGTGACGCTTTCGCGCCTGCTCGATGGCTGGGACGGCGCGCGGCGGATCCTGTTCTGCGACGAGACCGGCGCCGGCGCCCCGGTGGCCGAGGTGCTGCGCGCGGCCGGCCCCGGGCCTTGGGCGGTGCTGATCGGCCCCGAGGGCGGCTTTGCGCCCGACGAGGCGGCGCGGCTGCGCGCGCTGCCCTTCGCCCATGCCGCGAGCCTGGGGCCCCGCATCCTGCGCGCCGACACCGCCGCCGTGGCGGCGCTGGCGATCTGGCAGACGGTGCTGGGGGACTGGCGATGAGCTTCATCCGGCCCGCGGCCCGCGCCGTGCTGGTGCGCTGGGGCGAGAGCGCGGTGGCGGGCGGGCTTGCCGCGCTTGCCGTGTCGCAGGCGGCGCGGCTGATCCCGCGCGGCGACGTGGTGGGCTGGCTTGCCGGTGCCGCAGCCCTGGTGGCCGCGCTGTGGCTGAGGGCGGCGCTGGCGCGGGCACTGGGCGCGGGGTCGGGCGCGGCGCCGGGGCTGGTCGAACTGCGCGAGCGCGAGATCCGCTATTTCGGCCCGATCACCGGCGGCGTGGCCGATCTCGACGCGCTGACCCGGGTCGAGGTGTTCGTGCCGGCGCGCGGCATGGGCGCGCTGTGGCGGCTGACCACGGGCGAGGGGCGGGTGCTGGTGATCCCGGTGGCGGCGGAAGGGGCCGATGCCCTGCTCGGCGCCTTCGCGGCCCTGCCCGGATTCAGCGATCTGGCGGCGGCGGCGGCGCTGAGGCGCGCCGAGCCGGGGCGCCATGCCGTCTGGCTGCGGCCGGGCGTGGCCGGGCGCGTGGCGATCAGCCCGCCCTGACCCCTGCGATCGCCCGGACCA
>JAVVFE010000152.1:0-7414 GCA_032251175.1 Thermohalobaculum sp. | reverse complement strand
GTCTGCGTCGGGCCCGGCCTCGGCTTCGGCGCGCGGACCCGGGCGCTGGTCGCTGCAGCCCTGGCGGCACGCGTCGGCACCGTGCTCGATGGCGACGCGCTCACCGAATACCGCGATGACCCCGAAACGCTGTTTTCCGATCTCCACGACAAATGCGTCCTCACCCCCCACGAGGGCGAATTCGGCCGCCTGTTTCCCGACCTCATCGACAGGCTCAAGGCCCCCGCCACGAAGGGCCCCGCATACTCAAAGGTCGATGCAACCCGCGAGGCGGCCAGGCGCGCCGGCTGCGTGGTGCTGTTCAAGGGCGCCGACACCGTGATCGCCGACCCCGCGGGCCGCTGCGCGATCAACTCGGCCCATGACGACCGCGCCGCCCCCTGGCTCGCCACCGCAGGCTCGGGCGACGTGCTGGCGGGCTTCATCACCGGGCTGCTGGCGCGCGGCCTCGCGCCGATGGTCGCGGCCGAGACGGCGGCCTGGCTGCACGTCGAAGCGGCACGCAAGTTTGGCCCCGGCCTGATCGCCGAGGACCTGCCCGAGCACCTGCCGGCGGTGTTCCGTGATCTGGGGCTGTGACGCGCCTTCGCAGCGTGACGGAGGCGTTGCGAAAGGGTCGAATTTCCTCTATCGCCCCCGAAATGCCCTTGTTATAGGGAAGCCAATTCGCGCGGATCGGGGGTGCGCGTCCCCAACCCCGCGTCGCGTGCGGGCGTGGTGGAACTGGTAGACACGCGAGATTTAGGTTCTCGTGCCGCAAGGCGTGGGGGTTCGAGCCCCTCCGCCCGCACCAGTGACCGGTTCCGGCGCACCAAAACGAATCAGCCCGTGCGGGGTCACGGAAAACGGATGAAGGTCAGGCAATGCAAGTGACGGAAACCAAGTCGGAAGGCCTGCGGCGCGAGTATTCGGTCGTGGTCGCGGCCAGCAAGCTCGAGGCCCGGACGCGCGAGAAGCTGGAGACGGTGCGCGCCGACTTTCAGATGAAGGGTTTCCGCAAGGGCAAGGCACCGCTGCCGCTGCTCAAGAAGATGTTCGGCAAGTCCGTGCTGGGCGAGGTGGTGCAGGAGACGGTCGAGGAGACGCTGCGCCAGCATCTCGCCGATACCGGCCACCGCCCGGCGGCGCAGCCCGACGTGCAGATCACGAATGAGAGCTTCGACGAGGGCGACGACCTCAACGTCGCGATCAAGTACGACTGCCTGCCGGACGTGCCGGACCTCGACTTCTCGGGCATCAACCTCGAGCGCAAGACCGTCGTGGTCGATGATGCCGCCGTCGAGGAGGCGCTGGGCAAACTGGCCGAGAGCGCGCAGAGCTTCGAGGCCCGGCGCAAGGGCTCGAAGGCGAAGGAAGGCGACCAGGTCGTGATCGACTTCCTCGGCAAGGTCGACGGCGAGCCCTTCGAGGGCGGCGCGGCCGAGGATTATCCCCTCGTGATCGGCTCGGGCCAGTTCATCCCGGGCTTCGAGGAACAGCTCACCGGCCTGAAGGAGGGCGAGGAGAAGCTGGTCGAGGTCAGCTTCCCCGAGAGCTATGGCGCGCCGCATCTGGCCGGCAAGGCCGCGACCTTCGACGTCACGGTCAAGGAAGTCCGCGCCCCCAAGCCGGCCGAGGTCGATGACGAGCTGGCCAAGAAGTATGGCGCCGAAAGCCTCGACGAGCTGCGCGCGCAGATCCGCGAGCGGATCAGTGAGGAATTCGCGGGCGCAAGCCGCACGCTGCTCAAGCGCCGCCTGCTCGACGCGCTCGACACCATGGTCGGCTTCGAACTGCCGCCCTCGCTGGTCACGCAGGAGGCGCAGTCGATCGCCCATCAGTTGTGGCACGAGGAGAACCCCGATCACCACGGCCACGACCATCCGGCGATCGAGCCGACCGACGAGCATGTGAAGCTCGCCGAGCGGCGCGTGCGCCTTGGCCTGCTGCTGGCCGAACTCGGCCAGAAGGAAAAGGTCGAGATCACCGATCAGGAGCTTGGCCAGGCGATCATGGCCCAGGCCCGCCAGTATCCCGGCCAGGAGCGCCAGTTCTTCGATTTCGTCCGCCAGAACCGCGCAGCACTCGAGCAGATCCGCGCGCCGATCTTCGAGGACAAGGTGGTCGACCTGATCCTCGCCCGCGCCCAGGTGGCCGAGGTCAATGTGTCGAAGGACGACCTCCAGAAGGAACTCGACAGCCTCGATACCGAGTGAACGGCCCGGCGGCTGACGAACGGATCGACGGGCGCCACGATCAGGCGCCCGTTTTTCGTTCCCGCGGTGGCGCGCCCGGCCCGGCGGCGCGCTCCCGCGCGATGGATTTCTTCCCCCGGGCGCTTGCCGCATTTCCGGCGAGTGATTAGGACTAGGTCAAACACGCGCGCCCGTCCGCGGCGCCGCCAGCATGAGGCAGCAGGCCATGAGAGACCCGATCGACACCTACATGAACACCCTCGTGCCCATCGTGGTCGAACAGACCGCGCGCGGCGAGCGGTCCTATGACATCTATTCGCGCCTGCTGAAGGAGCGGATCATGTTCGTCTCGGGCCCCGTCCATGACGGCATGGCGACGCTGATGGTGGCGCAGCTCCTGTTCCTCGAGGCCGAGAATCCGAAGAAGGAGATCTCGATGTATATCAACAGCCCGGGCGGGATCGTGACCTCGGGGCTGTCGATCTACGACACCATGCAGTATATCCGCCCCGCGGTCTCGACGCTGGTGATCGGGCAGGCGGCCTCGATGGGCTCGCTCTTGCTGGCGGCGGGGCAGAAGGACATGCGCTTCTCGCTGCCCAACAGCCGGATCATGGTGCACCAGCCCTCGGGCGGCTTCCAGGGCCAGGCCTCGGACATCGCGATCCATGCGCAGGAGGTGCTCAGCCTCAAGCGGCGCCTCAACGAGATCTATGTCCACCACACCGCGCAGGACTACGACACCGTCGAGAAGGCGCTCGACCGCGACAACTTCATGACGCCGGCACAGGCCAAGGACTGGGGCCTGATCGACACCATCGTCGAGCGCCGCGCCTCGGGCGACGAAAGCTGATCGCGGCACGCTCGCCACACCGTGTCACAAACGGCGCCGACCCCCGGGTGACAGGGCGTGTCAAGGGGGTTAAAGTGCAGGTTCATCGTGGCGTCACGCTTACGGGATTTTTCACATCCGGGGTGCAAGGCTTGCCCACGCGCCCATCGCGGAGATTGACATGACAAAGTCGAGCGGATCGGACAGCAAGAACACGCTCTACTGCTCGTTCTGCGGCAAGAGCCAGCACGAGGTGCGCAAGCTGATTGCCGGCCCCACCGTGTTCATCTGCGATGAATGCGTGGAACTGTGCATGGACATCATCCGCGAGGAGACGAAGAACAACCTCGTCAAGTCGTCGGACGGCGTGCCCACGCCCAAGGACATCTGCGGCGTGCTCGATGACTATGTGATCGGGCAGGAGACGGCGAAGAAGGTCCTCTCCGTCGCGGTGCACAACCACTACAAGCGCCTCGCCCATGCCGGCAAGTCCACGGATGTCGAGCTTGCGAAGTCCAACATCCTGCTGATCGGCCCCACCGGCTGCGGCAAGACGCTGCTGGCGCAGACGCTGGCGCGCATCCTCGATGTGCCCTTCACCATGGCGGACGCGACCACGCTGACCGAGGCCGGCTATGTCGGCGAGGATGTCGAGAACATCATCCTCAAGCTGTTGCAATCGGCCGACTACAACGTCGACCGCGCCCAGCGCGGCATCGTCTATATCGACGAGGTCGACAAGATCAGCCGCAAGTCCGACAACCCCTCGATCACCCGCGACGTCTCGGGCGAGGGCGTGCAGCAGGCGCTGCTCAAGATCATGGAGGGCACGGTCGCCAGCGTCCCGCCGCAGGGCGGGCGCAAGCATCCCCAGCAGGAATTCCTTCAGGTCGACACCACCAACATCCTGTTCATCTGCGGCGGCGCCTTCTCGGGCCTCGACCAGATCATCCGGCGCCGGGGCAAGGGGTCGGGCATCGGCTTCGGGGCGGACGTGAAGGCCGAGGACGACCGCCGCGTGGGCGACATCCTGACGGAACTGGAACCCGAGGATCTGCTGAAATTCGGCCTGATCCCCGAATTCGTCGGCCGCCTGCCGGTGATCGCGACCCTGCGCGACCTCGACGAGCCGGCGCTGATGGCGATCCTGACCAAGCCCAAGAACGCGCTGGTCAAGCAGTATCAGCGCCTGTTCGAGATGGAGGACGTGAAGCTCGCCTTCACGCAGGAGGCGCTGCACGAGATCGCCCGCCGCGCCATCGACCGCAAGACCGGTGCGCGCGGCCTGCGCTCGATCCTCGAGAACGTGCTGCTCGAGACCATGTTCGACCTGCCCGGCCTCGACGGCGTGCGCGAGGTCGTGGTCAACGACGACGTGATCGCGGGCAAGGCCAAGCCGCTCTACATCTATGCCGAGAAGCAGGAGGCGGGCGCCACCGCGTCCTGACCGGCGCGCGGGCCTGCGGCGCGTGGCGACCCCGCGCGCTGGCACGAAGCTTGCTTCTCCCATCTGGACGGGTGACCGCCCGCGCGGCCTTGAATTCGGGGGGGCCGCAGGCCACCTTGCATCATCAGACGGCACCGAGCCGCGCGCGAGTCGCAGGCCGGCCGATGATACCGAGGCAGGAGAAATACCATGACGAACACCGAAAAGCCCGCCGCCACCTACCCGGTGCTGCCGCTGCGCGACATCGTGGTGTTCCCGCACATGATCGTGCCGCTCTTTGTCGGGCGCGAGCGGTCGGTGCGCGCACTCGAAGCGGTGATGAAGGACGACCGCCAGATCTTGCTCGCCAGCCAGAAGGATGCGGGCAAGGACGAGCCGGAGACCGACGACATCTATGCCGTGGGCGCGCTCGCCAACGTGCTGCAGCTCCTCAAGCTGCCCGACGGCACCGTGAAGGTGCTGGTCGAGGGCAAGTCGCGCGCCAGGATCACCCGCTTCGTCGCGAACGAGAACCACTTCGAGGCCGAGGCCGAGGCGATCGAGGACCGCATCGCCGATGTCGCGACGCTCGAGGCGCTGTCGCGCCAGCTCAAGCAGCAGTTCGAGCGGTATGTGAAGCTCAACAAGAACGTCCCCGAGGAGGCGCTGGCCAATGTCGGCGAGATCGAGGACGCGGCCAAGCTGGCCGATACCATCGCCGGCCATCTGGGAGTGAAGCTCGCCGAGCGCCAGAAGCTGCTCGAGGAGCCCGGCGTGGCCGAGCGGCTGGAACAGATCATCGCGCTGATCCACGCCGAGATCTCGGTTCTTCAGGTCGAGAAGAAGATCAAGAGCCGGGTCAAGTCGCAGATGGAGAAGACCCAGCGCGAGTATTACCTGAACGAGCAGATGAAGGCGATCCAGCGCGAACTGGGCGAGGGCGAGGAGGGCCGCGACGAGGCCGCCGAGTACGAGGAAAAGATCGTCAGCACCAAGCTCTCGAAGGAGGCCCGCGACAAGGCGGTGGCCGAGCTGAAGAAGCTGCGGCAGATGAGCCCGATGTCGGCCGAATCGACCGTCGTGCGCAACTATCTCGACTGGATGCTGTCGCTGCCCTGGGGCGTGAAGTCCCGGGTCAAGAAGGACCTGAACAAGGCGCAGGAGGTGCTCGACGTCGACCACTACGGCCTCGACAAGGTCAAGGAGCGGATCGTCGAGTATCTGGCCGTGCAGCAGCGCAGCCAGAAGCTCAAGGGCCCGATCCTGTGCCTGGTCGGCCCGCCGGGCGTGGGCAAGACCAGCCTCGGCAAGTCGGTCGCCAAGGCCACCGGGCGCGAGTTCATCCGCATCAGTTTGGGCGGCGTGCGTGACGAGGCCGAGATCCGCGGCCACCGGCGCACCTATATCGGCTCGATGCCGGGCAAGATCGTGCAGGCCATGAAGAAGGCCAAGACCACGAACCCGCTCATCCTGCTCGACGAGATCGACAAGATGGGCCACGACTTCCGCGGCGACCCGGCCTCGGCGATGCTCGAGGTGCTCGACCCCGAGCAGAACGCGACCTTCGTCGATCACTATCTGGAGGTCGAATACGATCTCTCGAACGTGATGTTCATCACCACCGCGAACACCTACAACATGCCCCAGCCGCTGCTGGACCGCATGGAGATCATCAGCCTCGCCGGCTACACCGAGGACGAGAAGCTCGAGATCGCGCGGCGCCACCTGCTGCCCAAGCAGATCCGCGAGCACGGGCTGAAGAAGGCCGAATTCGAGCTGACCGACGCGGCCCTCCTCGAGATCGTGCGCCACTACACGCGCGAGGCGGGGGTGCGCAACCTCGAGCGCGAGATCGCCAAGCTGTGCCGCAAGGCGCTGACGGTGATCGTCAAGGGCGAGGGCAAGTCGGTGACGGTGACGCCCGACAAGCTCGAATCCTTCCTCGGCGTGGCCCGCTTCCGCCATGGCCTGGCCGAGAAGGAGGACCAGGTGGGCGTCACCACCGGGCTCGCCTACACCTCGGTCGGCGGCGAGCTGCTGCAGATCGAGGCGCTGCGCCTGCCGGGCAAGGGCCGGATGAAGACCACCGGCAAGCTGGGCGACGTGATGAAGGAATCGATCGAAGCGGCCGCAAGCTTCGTGCGCGCGAAGGCGCCCGATTTCGGCGTCAAGCCGACGCTGTTCGAGAAGATCGACATCCACGTCCACGTCCCCGAGGGCGCGACGCCCAAGGACGGCCCCTCGGCCGGCATCGCGATGGTCACCTCGATCGTCTCGGTGCTGACGCAGATCCCGGTGCACCGCGACGTGGCGATGACCGGCGAGGTGACGCTGCGCGGCAGCGTGCTGCCGATCGGCGGGCTGAAGGAGAAGCTGCTCGCGGCACTCAGGGGCGGTATCAAGACCGTGCTGATCCCGCGCGAGAACATGAAGGACCTGGCCGAGATCCCCGACAACGTGAAGCAGGGGCTCCAGCTCATCCCGGTCGACACGGTGTCCGAGGTGCTCAAGGTGGCCCTCACCCGGATGCCCGTGCCGATCGAGTGGGACGAGGCCGAACTCGACCGCGCCGTCACCGACGACAAGGGTGCCGAGGCCGGGGCGGCGCTGCCGCACTGACGCCGGCGCCCACGTGCGAAACCCGACGCCGGCGGCCATGGCTGCCGGCGTCTTGCGTTGCGGCGGCGCCGTGCCTCCCGGCCATTGACGCGAGGGCGCCGGGCGCCGCATAACGCGGCCCGGGCGGGCGGTTAGCTCAGTTGGTAGAGCGCCTCGTTTACACCGAGGATGTCGGGAGTTCGAGTCTCTCACCGCCCACCAGTCCCGCGCCGCGGCGCGTTCCCCGATCCGACTTTTCGGTGCTTGACGGGTCTGCGAGGGGCCAGTAAACACCCCCTCACGCTTCGGCGAGGGACGCAGCGCCTCGTGCGGTTGTAGCTCAGTTGGTTAGAGTACCGGCCTGTCACGCCGGGGGTCGCGGGT
>JAVVFE010000151.1:0-7423 GCA_032251175.1 Thermohalobaculum sp. | reverse complement strand
GACCCGCGCGCCGGACACGGCCCCGGCATCGGCGGCTTCAAGCGCGACTCCGAGGTCGGCATGGCGCTGCACGAGGGCCATCCGGTCTATTTCGTGATCTACTATCCCGAACCCATCCTCGCGGCCCGGAGCCTGATCGAGGGGGCCGACTGCACCCGGCTCTGGCGCCGCGAGCTCAGGTCGCTGTTGCGCACCGACGTCGCCAACCGCTTCATGTTCAATACGATCGGCGATCGCGGTTGGCGCTGGGCTTTGCGCGGGCTGAGCCGCTCGGACAGCAGGACAAAGCTGCGCCAGCTTTACCAGCCCTCGCTGCTGGCCCGGCTCATCTATCCCCTCGCCGCCTGGCGCTACCGGTTGCCGCTCAGCGACCCGAGCTGCGACCACGCTGCATGTGCCTGCATCTGGTGCACCCATGGGGCGCAGGAGATCGCGGAATGCACGATCTGATCAACCAGAAACAGGTACAACGGCACATGCGTGTCCGTGACCCGGTCTGCGGCCGACAACTCCAGCTTGCAGAGGCTGCGGCCATGTTGGACCATCACGGTCGGGCGCGTCTTTTCTGCTCGACGGCGTGCCGGGTTGCGTTCCGGACGAATCCGGACCGCTTTGCCGATGGAGTATCCTCGCGCCGCTCGCAGGGGACTGGCGATGCTGCCTTGCCCGCGCTGTCGCCCGGTCCCCGGAACATGACGTTCAAACCAAAGGAAAACGAGCAATGACAGCACCCGAACACGAGCACGGCGCCGCCGCGGAGGCTCTGGCGGTGATCCGCGATCCGGTCTGCGGCATGAAGGTCGACCGCGCGACGGCGCAGCACATGGCGACGCATGAGGGCACGCGGGTCTATTTCTGCTCCGCCGGCTGCCGGGAGAAGTTCGAGGCCGAGCCCGCCAAATACCTCGGGGACCGCCCCGCCCCCGAGCCGATGCCCGCGGGCACCATCTACACCTGCCCGATGCACCCGGAGATCGAACAGATCGGACCGGGAGATTGCCCGATCTGCGGCATGGCGCTCGAGCCCAAGGGCGTGCCCGCCGCGGACGAAGGGCCGAACCCGGAGCTTGTCGACTTCACCCGGCGGTTCTGGGTGGGCGCCGCGCTCACCGTGCCGCTGCTGGTGCTGACGATGGGTCCGCTGCTGGGCCTGCCGGTGCGCGAATGGATCGGCGAGCGCCTTGCCCAGTGGATCGAGCTGGTGCTCGGAACACCGGTGATCCTGTGGTCGGGCTGGCCGTTCTTCGTGCGCGGCTGGAAATCGTTCATGACCATGAACCTCAACATGTTCAGCCTGATCGGCATGGGGGTGGCGGCGGCCTATGCCTTCTCGGTGGTCGCGGTGCTGGTGCCCGGCATCTTCCCCGCGGGTTTCCGCGACGCGGAGGGCCATGTCGGCGTCTACTTCGAGGCGGCCGCCGTGATCGTCGTGCTGGTGCTGCTCGGCCAGATGCTGGAGTTGAGGGCGCGCGAGCGCACCGGGGCGGCGATCCGGGCGCTGCTGGACCTCGCCGCCAAGACCGCGCGGATCATCCGGCCGGACGGCTCGGAAGAGGAAATCCCGCTCGAGGACGTGCAGGTCGGCGACCGTCTGCGGGTGCGCCCCGGCGACAAGGTGCCGGTCGATGGTGAGGTGGTCGAGGGCCGCTCCTCGATCGACGAGTCGATGCTCACCGGCGAATCGATCCCGGTCGAGAAGGTCGCCGGCGACAAGGTCACGGGCGCCACCATCAACGGCACCGGCACGCTGGTCATGCAGGCCACCCGGGTCGGCAAGGACACCATGCTGGCGCAGATCGTCGAGATGGTGGCAAGCGCCCAGCGCTCGCGCGCGCCGATCCAGAAATGGGCCGACATGGTGGCCGGCAAGTTCGTGCCCGCCGTGATCGGCGTGGCGATCCTCGCCTTCATCGCCTGGGCGGTCTTGGGCCCGGCGCCGGCCCTGGCCTATGCGCTGATCTCGGCGGTCGCGGTGCTGATCATCGCCTGTCCCTGCGCGTTGGGGCTGGCGACGCCGATGTCGATCATGACCGCCACGGGGCGCGGCGCGCAGGCGGGCGTGCTGATCAAGAACGCCGAGGCGCTGGAGCGCTTCGCCAAGGTCGACACGCTGATGATCGACAAGACCGGGACGCTGACGGAGGGCAAGCCGAAGCTGGTGGCGGTGCTGCCCGAGGAGGGCCATGACGAGGCCGAGGTGCTGCGCCTCGCCGCCAGCCTCGAGCGCGGCTCGGAGCACCCGCTGGCCGAGGCGATCGTCGCGGGCGCCGAGGAGCGCGGCGTCACGCTCGCAAAGGCCGATGAGTTCGAAGCGGTCACCGGCAAGGGCGTCAAGGGCGTGGTCGACGGCCGTCGTGTCGCGCTCGGCAACGCCCGCATGGTGGCCGATCTCGGCATTGATGCGGGAGATGCAGGAGAAGCGGCAAACGCACGCCGCGACCAGGGCGAGACGGTGATGTTCGTGATGGTCGAAGGCCGCGTCGCCGGCCTGATCAGCGTCGCCGATCCGGTGAAGGAAACGACGCCGGCCGCTCTCGAGGAACTGCACCGGCTCGGCTTTCGCATCATCATGGCCACTGGCGACAACGAGCGCACGGCGAAGGCCGTGGCGGGACGCCTCGGCATCGACGAGATCCGCGCCGAGGTGCTGCCCGAGGACAAGGCCCGCATCATCAAGGAACTGCAGGCCGAGGGTCGCAAGGTCGCGATGGCGGGCGATGGCGTGAACGACGCGCCGGCGCTCGCGCAGGCCGATGTCGGCATCGCCATGGGGACAGGGGCGGACGTGGCGATCGAGAGCGCCGGCTTCACGCTGGTCAAGGGCGACCTGCGCGGCATCGTGCGCGCCCGGCGGCTCGCGACCGCCACCATGCGCAACATCAAGCAGAACCTGTTCTTCGCGCTGATCTACAACGCCGCGGGCGTGCCGGTGGCGGCAGGGATCCTCTATCCCTTCTTCGGCATCCTGATCTCGCCGATCTTCGCGGCCTTCGCGATGTCCGCCTCGTCGCTGTCGGTGGTGCTGAACGCGCTCAGGCTGCGGACAGTGAAGGTATGACGGTGCAGTGGGCGATCCGTGGTTGGCGGCGGCGCGCGGCGCGGGCTGCCACGCTCCGGTATCTCGCATTTCTCGCGGTCCTGAACCTCGTCTGGGAGTTCGCTCAGATGCCGCTCTATACGATCGGGCAGAGCGGCAGCCCCCGCGACATCGTCCTGGCCGGCCTGCACTGCACGGCCGGCGACGTGATGATCGGCGGCGTGACGCTTCTCGCGGCGCTCCTCGTCTCCGGTCCGGAGACGTGGCCGGAGGAAGGCCGGCTGCGCGTGATCGCGACGGCGGTGGCCTTCGGGCTCGCCTTTGCCGTCTTCAGCGAGTGGCTGAATGTCGAGGTCCGCGGGGCCTGGACTTACACGGATGCGATGCCCACCGTGCCCGGCATCGGGACCGGCCTCTCGCCGCTCATGCAATGGCTGCTGCTGCCTCCGGCGGCATATCTGGGCGCACTCCGGACTGCCGGGCCTCGTGCCGGGATGCGGTCCGGCCTCCAACATGCGGGTCGGCTCGTGGGTGCCGGCGAACAGAAAGACTGCGACAGGTGAAAGGTGACGTGACATGACAAGATACGGCAGTTCGCGCGCGATCTTCCCCCCCTCGTCCAGCGACAAGTCCGGCGGGAGGGATCCGGCATGAACCGAGTGGTGATCGTGTTCGGCGGGATTTTTCTCGTCATAGCCGGCGGGGCGGCCTGGCTGCTGTGGGGCGGACCGGCGGAAGACATCCAGAGAACGCCGATCGTCGACACCCGCATGCACGGCGCGGCGGCGGGCGCACCGGCCATGGCCGCCGACGAGATCGTCGTGCCGCAACTCAGCGCCGCGGCCTCGACGGGGCAGGGCTTCTTCGAGGCGCGCTGCGCCTCCTGCCACGGCAAGAACGCCGCCGGCACGGACAAGGGACCGCCGCTGGTGCACAGGATCTACGAGCCCTCGCACCATGCCGATTTCGCGTTCGTTCGCGCCGTGCGCAACGGCGTCCGGTCGCATCACTGGAGATATGGGGACATGCAGCCGGTCGAGGGGGTGACCGACAAGCAGATCGAGTGGATCGCGACCTATGTGCGGGAACTGCAGCGCGCGAACGGGATCAACTGATGGCGGTGGCCAAGCGATGACGGCCCGGGTCGGTTCGCTTCGCATGGTGGCTTTTGTCAGCGCCGGGTTTCTTGGCAGCGGGAGCGTTGCCGGGTCGTCTGCCGCTGACCCGGACGACCGCGATCAGGTCGAGCGAGGCGCCGCGCTCTACGCCGCCAACTGCGCGTCCTGTCACGGGGCGCGGCTCGAAGGGCAGCCCGACTGGCGCACGGAAAAGCCCGACGGCACCTACCCCGCGCCGCCGCACGACGCGGACGGGCACACATGGCACCATTCGGACCGCCTGCTCTTGCGCTACACCAGGCTCGGGGGCGCCGAGGCGCTGAAGGATGTGCCGGGCTTCCGGAGCGGGATGCCGGGCTTCGGCGACCGGCTCGGCGACCGCGAGATCCGGGCCATCTTCGCCTTCCTCAAGGCGCAGTGGACCGAACGGGAGCGCGACTATCAGCGCGCCGTCACCGACAACGACAAGGACAGTCAGAACTGAGGCGGTTTGGCAGGCGGTTTGAAGCAGCATTGCTGAAAAGGAGTACGCCATGATCGACCACGCCCTGGACGCCCCCGGAAGTCCGGGGATGCTGCACGAAGAAGGGCGGCGGGATTTCCTGTTCGTCGCGACGGGTGCCGTGGGCGCCGTGACGGTCGCGGCGAGCATCTGGCCGCTGATCGACGCGCTCAACCCGTCGGCAGATGTCCTGAGTCTGGCATCGGTCGAGATCGACCTTTCGGGGGTCGAGATCGGCCAGCGGATCACCGTCAAGTGGCGCGGGCGCCCGGTGTTCATCTGGCGCCGGTCGGAGGCGGACATCGCCGAGGCGCGGGCGACCCCCCTCGAGGACCTCAAGGACCCGCTCGACCAGGCCTATGAGAACCCCAACCTTGGACGGGACGTCCCTGCGCTCGACCAGAACCGCACGATGGACGAGGCGGGCGAATGGCTGGTGGTGATCGGCATCTGCACGCATCTGGGCTGCGTGCCGCTCGGCCAGAGCGGAACGTCGGTCGGCGACTGGGGCGGCTGGTTCTGCCCGTGCCACGGCTCGCACTACGACCGCTCGGGCCGCATCCGCCGCGGGCCGGCGCCGCGCAACCTCGACATCCCGCCTTATGTGCTCGAGGGGGAGATGCTTCGTATCGGATAGAGGCGGGCGCGCCTCGCCTCACGGGCGCTCGCAACGCCCGCCGACGCCGGGCAGTTGACCGAGGTCAAGGCTGCTCACTCGGGCGAGCCTATTGTGGATGTATCGAGTCCGAAGGACCTGGCAATGTCGGTGATGGGCGGATTAGAGCGGACGAAGGGCTTGCGGAGCTTCCGCATGGCGCCCTGGATGTTTCTCGTGCTTGGGCTCCTGCTCGCTCTGGCGCCAGTTCTGCCGAGCCATCGCGCGGACGCGTCGAGCGGCACCATCGTTACGGCGGTGCTCGATGCCGACTCCGTGGGACCTGAGGCGGCCGCCCATCCCGATCATGCAACTGTCGCCTGCCACGGGGGGTATGGCTGCACCGCAGCCGCGACCCTGCCGGATGGCGTGATGCTTGCGGTGCTGGACTCCGGTCAGCAGCACTTCGGGCTTGAGCCCCTGGCCTGGTCGGCCCGGCCCATTCGCCCGGACATCAAGCCTCCCATCCTCTGACAATCCGCAGCCGCTTGCGGGCAGGCCCGGGCGTCTCCCGAGGTGCTCGGGCCACGCTGGCCGGGCCCTGCGCCGTCCATGGCGCGGGCTCCGCCCGGGCTGACCCCGCCCCCGTCCAGCGGACTTGTGACGACGTGGCTCGATGCCCGTCCCCGACCCTCTGACCTGCGAGATGACCATGAAACCCATGACCTTTGCCGCCTTCGCCCTGGCTGTCGGCCTCGCCGCGGCGCCTGTCGCCCACGCCGGGCCGGGCCCGCTTGTCTACATCCCGACCGGCGACAGCGCCGAGGTGCTGATCATCGACGCCAGCACCAACCTGCCGATCGGCCGGGTCACCGGCTTGCCGGCCGCGCACGGACTGGCGGTGACGCCGGACGGCAGCCGCCTGATCGTCGGCAGTTATGACGAGCGCCCATGCTGCGCGGCCTTGCCGGAGAAACCAGCCGAGGTGTCCGCGGCAGACCATGCTGCCCACCACGTGGCGAAGCCCGAGGCCGCGGCGCAGCCGTCGGTGAGCACGGTTTCGATCGTCGATACCGCCACGCGCGCGATCGTGCGCCGCATCGACGTGCCGGGCGCCGTGCATCACGTCGCGGTGAGCCCGGACGGGCGGACAGCCGCTGTCACGCACCCGAACGCGAACGGCATCACGGCGATCGATCTCGAGACCCTGTCGGTTGTGGCGACCGTCGAGACCGGGACCCTGCCGAACTACGCGGCATTCTCGCCGGACGGCGCGGCGCTCTATGTCAGTGTCGCCGGTGACAACGCGGTCGCTGTCCTCGATGCCGTGACCTGGACGGTACAAAGCCGGATCGCGACCGGTGCGAGCCCCGAGCATCTCGTCCTTTCGCCGGACGGGAGCCGGCTTTTTGTCAACAATGTCGACGACGGAACGGTCTCGGTCATCGATCCATCCAAGGGCCGGGCCGTCGAATCGCTCGCGATCGGCTCGACGCTGCACGGCCTCGATCTCTCGGCGGACGGTGGCACGCTGTTCGTCGCGGTCCGCGACGACGACAGGCTTGTCGCGGTCGACCTCGGCGACGGTTCGCGGCGCAGCGTCGCCCTGTCGCCAGCCCCGTACCACCTGAGCGTCATCGCCGGCACCGGCGTCCTCTACGTCTCCAGTGCCGAGGAGCCTGTCGTCTGGGTTATTGACGCCGCCACCCTCGAGACCCGGGCGGAGATCCCGGTCACCGGCATAGGCCATCAGTTCGCCCAGGTGTCCGGGCGATGACCCGGCCGCCCCCAAGGAGAGAAAGAATGACACACCGGTATGCCGAGCTGCGGGCCTTCCTCCGATCGCGCTGGGGCATGGGCTTCCTCGCGGTGCTTGCCGTCGCCGCGCTCCTGCTGATCTTCGACCACTGGACCCACATCGCCCAGAGCAACCTGGCGCTCGGTGGCCTGCTGCTCGGTTGCCTGGCCATGCACCTGTTCATGCATGGCAGCCACGGCGGGCATGGCGGCCCGGGCAGGGGAGACGGTTGATGGACACGGACGCGCCCCAGTACGGGCTCTGGTCGATCGCTGTTCTGAACGCGGCGATCTTCATCCTGTTCGCCTTCAGCTTCGCCAAACCGCGAACGTCGCGCGACTGGCGCAGCTTCGGCGCCTTCAGCGCCTTCCTG
>JAVVFE010000150.1:0-7437 GCA_032251175.1 Thermohalobaculum sp. | reverse complement strand
GCAGCAGGGACTCTACGAATACGACGCGGTCAGCCGCCTGCGCGACAGCCAGTTGGGCGACGCCCGGGTGGGCGATGTGCGCAACTACATCCGCCGCGGCAAGCTGTGGGAGGCGTTCGACGCCCCCGAAAGGGTCGTGCTGCTGATCGACGAGATCGACAAGGCCGACATCGAGTTCCCCAACGACCTGTTGCAGGAACTCGACCGCATGGAGTTCCATGTCTACGAGACCGGCGAGACGGTGGCCGCCCGCCAGCGGCCGATCGTCATCATCACCTCGAACAACGAGAAGGAGCTGCCCGACGCCTTCCTGCGCCGCTGCTTCTTCCACTTCATCGCCTTCCCCGACGCCGAGACGTTGACGCGCATCATCGACGTGCATTTCCCCGACGTGAAGCACGCGCTGGTGCGCGCGGCGCTGACGCGCTTCTACGAGCTGCGCGAGACGCCGGGGCTGAAGAAGAAGCCCTCGACCTCCGAGGCGCTGGACTGGATCCGGCTGCTGATGGCCGACGATGTGGACCCAGCGACCTTGCGGGCCGACGTGAAGCACGCCATCCCGCCGCTGCACGGGGCGCTGCTGAAGAACGAGCAGGACGTCCACCTGTTCGAGCGGCTGGCCTTCATGGCGCGCGGGCGGGGCTGAGGGCTGGCCACTTGCGGCGGCGCGGGCATTGGCTCACTTTGCGGCCTCGTGCAGGGCGACGACGGGAAGGGCGGCGCGGTGATCAGGATATTCATTCCCGACGGCGGAAAGCTGCGCGAGACCGGGGCGGTCAGCGCCGAGTCGGTCGGCAGCGCAATCTGGATCGACCTCCTCACGCCGTCGCGCGACGAGGAGACATTGATCGAAACGGAACTCGGGCTCGCGATTCCGACGCGCGAGGAGATGGATGAGATCGAACTCTCGTCTCGGCTCTATGCCGAGGACGACGCGTTGTTCATGACCGCCATCCTGCCGGCCCAGAGCGACACCGATACTCCCGTGCTGCAACCCGTGACATTCATCCTGCGTGGCGCGACGCTGGTGACGCTGCGGTATCACGACCCGACCCCGTTCCGCATCTTCGCCCAGCGCGCCGAGCGGGCGCATCTCGGCTGCGTCGCCGGGGATTCGGTGCTGGTGGGGCTGCTCGAGACGGTGGTCGACCGGCTGGCAGATATCCTCGAGCGGTGCGGAGGGGAGATCGACCGCATTTCGCTGGGGGTGTTCGAGTCGACGTCGAAGCCCAAGAAGGAGGTCGACCTTCGCGCGACGCTCAAGGCAATCGGCCGGCAGGGCGACCTGGCCTCCAACATTCGCAACAGCGTCATGACGATGGAGCGTCTGCTTGGATTCCTCGGCGCCGGCCTGCCGGTCCAGAAGGGCGAGCGCGACCTGCGGCCCCGTATCAAAACGCTGATGCGCGACCTGCGATCGCTGGCCGACCATTCCGGGTTCTTGTCGCAGAAGATCACCTTCCTGCTGGATGCGACGCTGGGCCTCGTGAACATCGAGCAGAACGCGATCATCAAGATCTTCTCGGTGGCCGCGGTCGTGTTCCTGCCGCCGACGCTGGTGGCCTCGATCTACGGGATGAACTTCGCAGTCATGCCGGAGCTGGGCTGGCGGCTGGGCTATCCGTTCGCGCTTGGGCTCATGGTGCTGTCGGCGGTGATGCCCTTCTGGTATTTCAAGCGCCGAGGCTGGCTTTGACCCGCACCTGCCCGAAAGGAGGCGCCATGCCCCAGATCCGCCCGCTGACCCCCGCCGACGAGGCGCAGTGGCGCGCGCTGTGGACCGGGTATCTGGAGTTCTATGAGGCCTCGGTGTCCGAGGAGATCTACCGCACCACCTTTGCGCGGCTTCTGGGGGATGATCCGCAGGATTTCCACGGGCTGGTGGCCGAGGCCGACGGGCGGCTGGTCGGGCTGACGCATTACCTGTTCCACCGGCACTGCTGGCGGGTCGAGAACGTGGTCTACCTTCAGGACCTGTTCGTTTCGCCCGAGGCGCGGGGCACCGGCGCGGGGCGGGCGCTGATCGAGGCGGTCTACCGGGCGGCCGATGCCGCGGGCTGCCCCACGGTCTACTGGCTGACGCAGGACTTCAACGCGACGGCGCGCGCGCTGTATGACCGGATCGCGACCAAGACGCCCTTCATCAAGTATCAGCGCTGAGCATGCGCACGGCCCTGGCGCTGCTGCTGGCGGCCGCGCTGAGCGCGGGCTGCGCGGGCTTCGGCACGCGGCAGGCGCCCTACCGGACGGGCGAGAAACCGGGCTTTCCCAAGCTGGGCGCGGCGCTGCCGGCGGGGGGGACGGCATTCTCGGACGCCTCGCTGGCGGCGGTGTTCACGACGCTTGCCTTCGATTTCGAATGGGGCGCGGCGCGGCCCGGGCTGGTGCGGCTGGCAGCACCCGTGCGGGTCGGGCTGGAGGGCGCGGGGGCGGAGCAGTACGGCGCTTTTCTGGCCGGGTATCTGCGCTTCCTGGCGCAGGGCACGGGCATCGATATCGCGCCGGCCGGGGCGGCGGCGGACGGGGCGGCGGCGAACCTGCATGTGCGGCTGGTCGATGGGGTGGCCTTCGCGCAGGTGCTGCCGGGGGCGGCCTGCGTGGTGGCTCCGGGGGAGGTGGCCTGGTCCGCCATGCGCAGCGACCCGTCGGGCTATGGCGGCGACGCCATGGCGGCGGTGCGGGACCTGGCCGAAGTTACTGTCTTCATTCCCGACGACGCCGCGCCGCACCAGATCCGCGGCTGCCTGATCGAGGAGGTCGCGCAGGCGCTGGGCCTCGTCAACGACCTCTACGGGCTGGGGCCGTCGATCTTCAACGACGACGCGGCGCATCTGTGGCCGACCGCGCTCGACCTGATGATGCTGCGGGTGCTGTATGCGCCCGAGCTGGTGCCCGGCATGGACCGGGGCGCGGCCGAGGCGGCGGCGCGGCAGGCGCTGGCGCGGCTCAATCCGGCCGGGCAGGCAGCGCCCGACCTGCGCCTGGTGCCCGATGCCGCGCTGGGCGACTGGCGGGCGCTGGCGCAGAAGGTGCATCGCCGTGACGCCGAGCCCGCCACGCGCGAGGCGCGCGCGCGCGCAGCCCTCGATCTGGTGTCGGCGCGCGCGCCGGGCAGCCCGCAGCACTGCCTGGGCCTGACCACGCTGGGCCGCGCGCTGAGCCTGACGCGGCCGGCCGAGGCGGCCGGGGTGCTGGCCGAGGCGCGCGCGCTGTGCGCCCGCGTGCATGGCCCGGGCGATATCAGGCTGGCGCGCCTGGGGCTGGACCAGGCGATCGCCCATCTGCGGGCAGGGGATGCGCGCGCGGCGCTGGCGGCGGCCGGGGGCGTCGAGGCGGCGCTGGCCGATCATGCGCAGGACGAGGCGCTCGCCACCCTTTACGCGGTGCGCGCGCGTGCCTATCGTGCGCTGCAGCAGGGCGAGCGGGCGTTCGAGGCGCAACGCCGTGCCGCCGAGTGGGGCGCCTATGCCTTCGGCGCAGACAATGCCGCGCTGGCGCGCGCGCTCGCGCGCTAGGCGGCTCACGGGGGGGTCATCGAGCACCGATGCCAGTTGCCGCAGCCTTCTTCATCATCGCCTTCGCCATCGGCTGGGCCCGCGCCGTCAACCGCAACGGCACGCTGGCCGACAAGCTGCAATGGGGCGTGGCGCATGGCATCCCCGCCGGGATCGTGGGGCTGGTGCTCGCCATCCTGCTGTCGCGCGCGGGGGTGTGAGGGGCGGTGTTCCTCAAGCTGTTCTTCGGCCTGAAGGCGGCGCGGGTGCCGGTGAGCCTGCGCGAGCACCTGACGCTGATCGAGGCGGTCGGCGCCGATCTGGTGACCCATGACATCGAGGGCTTCTACTACCTCGCCCGCGCCACGCTGGTGAAGGACGAGCGCCATCTCGACCGCTTCGACCGGGTGTTCGCCGAGGTCTTCAAGGGGGTCGAGGGCGCGGCCGGCGCGGGGATCGATGCGGCCGACCTGCCCGAGGAGTGGCTGCGCCGGCTGGCCGAGAAGCACCTGACCGACGCGGAGAAGGCGCTGGTCGAGTCCCTGGGCGGCTTCGACAAGCTGATGGAGACGCTGCGCCAGCGCCTGGCCGAACAGCAGGGGCGCCATCAGGGCGGCTCGAAATGGATCGGCACGGCCGGGACCTCGCCGTTCGGCGCCTATGGCTACAACCCCGAGGGCGTGCGCATCGGCCAGGCCGAGAGCCGGCACCGCCGCGCGGTGAAGGTCTGGGACAAGCGCGCGTTCCGCAACCTGGACGGCGATGTCGAGATCGGCACGCGCACCATCAAGGTGGCGCTGCGCCGCCTGCGGCGCTGGGCGCGCGAGGGGGCGCGGGAGGAGCTGGACCTCGACGGCACGATCCGGGCCACCGCCGAGCAGGGCTGGCTGGACGTGAAGATGCGGCCCGAGCGGCACAACGCGGTCAAGGTGCTGATGCTGTTCGACGTCGGCGGCTCGATGGACGACCACGTCCGGGTGGCGGAGGAACTGTTCTCGGCCGCGCGCGCGGAATTCAAGCATCTGGAATACCGCTATTTCCACAACTGCCTCTACGAGGGCGTGTGGCGCGACAACCGCCGGCGCTGGACCGAGCAGACCCCGACCTTCGAACTGCTGAACACCTTCGGCCCCGACTGGAAGCTGGTGATCGTGGGCGATGCGTCGATGAGCCCCTACGAGGTCCTGTATCCGGGCGGCGCCAGCGAGCACTGGAACGCCGAGCCGGGCGAGGTGTGGCTGCGGCGCGCGCTGGCCGCCTGGCCCGCGGCCGCCTGGATCAATCCAGTGCCCGAGCGGCATTGGAGCCACACCCAGTCGATCGGCATCGTCCGCGAGATCATGGACGGGCGGATGTTCCCGATGACGCTGGCGGGGCTCGAGGCCGCGACGCGGGCGCTGGGGCGCTGAGGCCGCAGGGGCGGGGGCGAATGCGGCCCGATTGCGGCGAGCATGGTCCCGGATCGGCGCAGATTTCGCGAAAATGCCCAAGTTGGGGTCGGAGCGACCCGATTTATGCCGAATCGCGCGGGTAGCTTTCGCCTCAGGTCCGGTGCGGGGCCCGTTGCGTGAGGGAGAGGTGCCATGTTCGACGTCGCGAAGTGCCAGTATGCCGATGCCAGCTATTTCGACGCGGATGCCGACGGGCGGCAGGGGGCCACGGTGGGGCGCATGCGCGAGCTGTCGCAGGTGCTGATCGACCCGCGCCTGGCGCTGGCGCTGGGCGCAACGGCGCTGGGGCTGGCCGGGGCGCCGATTGCGCTGGCGGCGACCGCGGCGCTGATCCTGAGCATGCTGGCCGGGCCGCGGGCCGAGAGCCGCAGCGCCCGGTTCGGCGCCTTCACGGCGGTCGAGCTGGGCTTCTTCCTGTGGTCCTGCGACCGCACCACCGCGTTCGTCAGCGGGGCCTGCCGCTGCGCCAGCGCGGCCTTCGCAGTGATGATCCTCGCCTGGGGCGCGGCGCTGGGCGCGGGCGTCGCGCAGATGCCGCAGGCGGCAGCCATGGCCGCGGCCGTGGGACTGGTGGCGATGGGCCTGTTCCGCCACGCGCTGGCCGCGCTGGTGCGGGGTGCCGAGGCGGTCTGAGCGCCCGTCCCGGCGAAACGTCACAGTCGGCAAGATGGCCCCGGAACCGATCCGGGGCCTGTGTTTTTGGCGGCACCGCCGGTCAGAGCGCCATCAGCGCGCGCAGGTCGAGGCGCGCATTGCCCATGGCGAGCTTGCCCTGCGCGTCCACCGGCCAGTCCTCGCGCGGCTTGTCCCAATAAAGCTCGACCCCGTTGCCGTCCGGGTCGCGCAGATACACCGCCTCCGAGACGCCGTGATCGGCCGCCCCCTCGATCGGGTAGCCGGCCGCCGCCACGCGGCGCACGGCATCGGCCAGATCGGCGCGCGTGGGGTAGAGGAAGGCGGTGTGGTAGAGCCCGGTATGTCCCGGCGGCGGCGGCGTGCCGTCGCGGCTTTCCCAGACGTTCAGCCCGATGTGGTGGTGATACCCGCCGGCGCCGAGGAAGGCCGCGCCCGAGGGGAAGACCTGCATCAGGTCGAACCCGAGCACGCCGCAGTAGAAGCCGATGGCGCGGTCGAGATCGGCGACCCTGAGATGCACATGGCCGATGCGCGCGGCGGGCGCGACCGGGCGGGGGGCGGGGCTGAGCGGGGTCATGGCGGGGTCTCCGGCAGGGGTCTGGGGGTGCAGTCAAGGTATTCATGCAAGCGCGGCACGGCGAGTGGCATTGTGGCAAGACTATTTTGAGCGCACCGCAAGAGTGAGCGCGCGGGGTCCGCGCGGATCTTTCGCCATGCCGCGTGACCGCGGCGCCGGGGGCGCCTATATTCGGGGAAATGATCAGGCTGCTTCCGCTCCTCCTCATCGTGATCGCGGTGCTCGCGATGTTCCGCTACAACGTGTGGCGGATGGGCAAGGCGCTGCGCCGCCAGTCGCGCCCGCTGCAACACGACCAGCTTGACCAGGCCCTGAGCCGCCTTGCCGCGGCGGCCGGGATCGAGCGCATCGAGGTGCGGCTGCTGGACAACCCGATGCCGAATGGCCTGGCGACGCCCGAGGGCGAGATCTACCTGACCCGCGGCCTGTTCCGGCACTTCCAGTCGGGGCGGCTGAGCGTGCACGAGATCGCCTCGGTCGTGGCGCACGAGCTGGGCCACCTGGCGCTGGGCCACACCCGGCGGCGGATGATCGACATGGCGGGCGCGCAGACGGCGCAGATCATCCTGGGCGGGATCCTGGCGCGGTTCATCGGCATTCTGGGGTGGTATGCCTCGCAGTTCGTGGTCTCGCTGTTCATCGCCCGGATCAGCCGCGGCGACGAGTTCGAGGCCGACGCCTACGCCACCGCGCTGATGCTGCGCGCGGGCCTGGGCGCCGAGCCGCAGGCGCGGATGCTGGAGAAGCTGGAGCAGATCCTGCCGCACACGCTGATGGCGCGCCAGACGAGCTGGCTGGCCTCGCACCCGGCGGTCGCCGAGCGGACGGCCGCGATCCGCGCCAATGCGGCGCGCTGGAGCGGGCGGGCGCTTGTCTGAGGCGGCAAGCAGGCCGGACGCGGTGCCGGGCGCCGGGCCGGCAAGCGCGGTGCCGGCGGGTGTGGGGCCGGACGCGGCGGGGCCGGGCGCCGGGCCGGCGGGCGCGGTGCCGGCGGGTGTGGCGCCGGCGGGTGTGGCGCTGATCGAGGCCACGAACACGCATCTCTATCCCGGGGCGTGGGGGCGGGCGGGGGCGTTGCCGCAGGTGCCCGCGCCGTGCCTGGTGGTGTTTGCCGACGGGGCGTGTGCGGCGGGGCGCATTGCACCGCTGGGCGCGGAGGTCCGGCTCGATCTCGACGCCCACCGCACGGCGCGGGGGCGGACCATTGCGGCGAGGGCGTGGCGCATTGCACAGGCGGCGGATGGCACGCTGCCGGTGCTGGCGCGGATCGGTGGCGAGG
>JAVVFE010000149.1:0-7490 GCA_032251175.1 Thermohalobaculum sp. | reverse complement strand
GCCGCAGCGCGCGCCGTTCACCCGGAACCCGTCCGGCCATTCGTAATGCACCGAGACCTCGGGCGGCGCGAGCGCGCCCAGCGCGTCGCCCAAGCCCAGCGCCACCGCGAAGGCCCCGCCCATCGCCTGCGCCAAAGGCTGCTCCGGCGCCAGCACCACCGCCGCCGACAGCCGACCGGCCGCGACCTGCCAGACGATCAGCCCGGGGGCAGTGCCACCTGCCGCAACCGCCACCGCCTGGCGTAGCGGATCGGCACCGTTCGGCGCTTCCTCGCCCCGCAGAAGCGGTGGGAAGGTCGGTGCCGGCACGTCGCGCATCAGATCTTTCCGGTCTCGATCAGCCGCTCGGCCACGTCCATGAAGGCGCGTGCCTGCGGGCTTGCGGGCCGTGCTGCCACGATCGGCGCGCCGCCGTCCCCGGCTTCGCGGATCGCGAGGTCGAGCGGGATCTCGCCGAGGAAGGGGATACCCAGCTTTTCGGCCTCGGCCCTTGCCCCGCCATGGCCGAAGATATGCGCCTCGTGCCCGCAGTTGGGGCAGACATAGGTGGACATGTTCTCGACGATGCCGATCACCGGCACATCGGTCTTGCGGAACATGTCGAGCGCCTTGCGCGCGTCCAGAAGCGCGATGTCCTGCGGCGTCGAAACGATAATTGCGCCCGTGACTTCAGCCTTCTGGCTGAGGGTGAGCTGCACATCGCCGGTGCCCGGCGGCAGGTCGATCAGCAGCACGTCGAGCCGGCCCCACTGCACCTGCCCCAGCATCTGTTGCAGCGCGCCCATCAGCATCGGTCCGCGCCAGACCACCGCCTCGCCTTCCGGCACCATGAAGCCGATCGACATGGCGGTGACGCCGTGGTTGCGCAGCGGCAGGATGATCTTGCCGTCAGGGCTCGACGGGCGCCCCGAGATGCCCAGCATCCGCGGCTGGCTTGGCCCGTAGACGTCGGCATCCAGCAGCCCCACCCGCTTGCCCATCGCGGTCAGCGCGATGGCGAGGTTGGCCGAGACCGTCGACTTGCCCACGCCGCCCTTGCCCGAGGCAATGGCGATGATGTGATCGACGCCGGGGATCTTCTTCGAGGCGGGCTCGGCGGGCTTCTTGCGCCCGATGTTCAACTCGGGTGGCGGCCCCTTCGGCGCGGTGCGGGGCGCCGAGGGGCTGGTGGAATGGGCAGTCAGCACCGCCGAGACCTTCGCCACGCCCGGCAGCGCCTCGACCGCCGCGATTGCGGCCTGGCGCAGGGGCTCCATGGCGGGGCCCTTGGCGGGGTCGACCTCGATCACGAAGCTCACCTGATCGCCCGCGACCGACACCGCCTTGGCCATGTCGGCCGAGACGATGTCGCGCCCGATGCCGGGATCGACGATCTTGGCGAGCGCTGCGAGCACGTCCTCGCGCGTGACGCTCATTCATCCCCTCCGGGCACGATCCTGCCCTCGACGACGTGCTCGAGCCCAAGTTCGGGCATCGTCAGCACCACCTTGACCGCCACCGGGCCGGTGGGATTTGCGGCGCGCATCGCGGTCTCGATCTCCTGCTGCGAGGTGACGCCCACCTGCTTGAGGAACTTGCGCATCGACATGTTGAAGGCGTCCGTGGTCATGTCTCATCTCCGTTCAGCTTCTTTGCCGCGTCCTCGGCGATGTAGTCGTCGGTGGTGCGCACGCGCGGTCGCTCGCCGAGGCGCATGGGCGAGTGTTCGGTATGATACTGCGCCTTGACCCGGCAGTCGTCGCACATCTGGATCAGGCGCGCGTTGTCGGAATGGGTGAACATCCAGTGCTTGCCCTCGAGCTTGGCCACGATCTTGTCGATGGTCGACTTCACCCCGAACAGCTTGCCGCATTCGATGCAGGCGAAGGGTTCCTCCGCCTTCATCACGCGGGGCACCAGCACGGCGTCCGACAGGTCGAGCCGGGGTTCGAGCCGGATCGCGTCCTCGGGGCAGATGGTGGCGCAGAGGCCGCACTGGATGCAGGCCTCCTCGCGGAAGCTCAGCTCCGGGCGGTCCTCGTTGTCCAGCAGCGCGCCGGTGGGGCACAGCCCGGCGCAGGACAGGCACAGCGTGCAGGCGTCCTGGTTGACCAGCACCGCGCCATAGGGCGCGCCGTGGGGCAGGGGGACGGGCGCCCCGGGAAAGCTGTCGCCCGCCAGCGCCTTGGCCGCGAGGCGCACGCTGTCGCGCCGCCCGCCCGCGGCCAGGATCGGCTCGACCGTCAGCGCGGCCGGGCGCGAGGCGTAAAGGATCTCCGACATCTCGTCGGGGTCGGCGGGCGCGATCAGCCGGATCCGGCCGGGCGCGACCCCCACGCCCGCGGCGATGGCGTCGGCCAGCGCGATCTGGTCCTCGATCACCTGCCGCTCGGTCCGCGGCCCGGCCAGGATGGTGACCTCGGCATAGCCCAGCGCCAGCGCCACCAGTTGCTCGGCATGGCCGATGGCCGAGAGCGCCGGGGTCTCCAGCGGGATCACGTCGCCCGGCAGGCCGCGCCCGAAGCGGGCGGCAAGGCGGATCATCTCGGCGCCATGCTCGGCGTCGTGGATCAGCAGGCGCGGCGCGTTGCCGCCCGCCTTGCGGTAGGAATCCGCCATCACCCGCATCTTGCGGAACAGGAACTGCACCGGTGGGTCGTCGGTCGATGCCGCGCCCGAGGGGCAGACCGCATGGCACGCCCCGCAGCCCGCGCAGACCATCGGGTCGATCACCACCGTCTCGCCGCCCGGCGCGATGGCGCCGGTCGGGCAGACGTCGAGGCAGCGGGTGCAGCCGGTCTGTTTCGCCCGCGAATGGGCGCAGAGGCTCTCATCGAACCGAATGAACAGCTCGCGCTCGAAGCTGCCGGTCAATTGGCTCGCGTCGAAGATCGCACGCTCGACCGCCAGCGGGTCGCGCGGGTCGGCCCGCAGATAGCCGTCGCGCTTGTGATGCGCGGGCACCAGCGGCTGGCCGCCGCCGAGGTCGAGGAAGATGTCGCACTCGCTGCGCGCGCCATCCTGCGGGCGCCCGAAGCGGCGCGCGCCACGGCCCGCCTGGCTCAGTTCGGCGAAGCGGTCGGCGGTGAGGGTGAACCGGCCGAGCGCGCCCTTCAGCGTGCGGATGCGGCCGGTAACGATGTCGAAGCCGGCTTCGGTCTCGGCCACCTCCTCGGGGTCGCTCAGCATCACGGTGACCGACAGAAGGCCCGCAAGGCGCCGCGCGGCGGGCAGCGCCACTTCGGCCGCGCCGTAGATCAGGCAGAGCCCCCCCGAGGTCACGTCCATCAGCGGCACCGGCGGGCGGGCCAGCCGGTCGCCCGCGATCAGCGCCGCCTGCTTGGGGCCCGAGGGCTCGTCAGACCACCCCGCCCGGTCGCGGATGTCGATGCAGTCGAGCCGCCCGGCCGCGCCCAGTTCCTCGGCAAGCTCTGCGAAGAACCCCGCCATCTGGCCGCAGGCGATCAGCACCTCGTCGCCCGAGGACAGTGCCGCCACCGCCGACTCGGCCTCGGGCCCGCACAAATGGCTGTGGACACGGGCGGCCGCGAGCCCCGTGGCGGCCGAAATCGCTGCGGCATCGACGGGAGCCGTGCCGGTGCAATCGCAGAGCAGAATTCGAGGTGCCGCTCCCGCCATCTTTCCTCCCGGAACCCGTCTCACGCGGGCCTGACGCTGGTATGATGCCTGCTGCCTAGAGCCAAATCGGCCGGCCGGCAAGTGTTTCACTCGGATTTGCCGGTTTTGACCCGATGGTGATAATTGGTCACTTCACAAAACCAGTTTGCAGATGATACCCCAAAACACAGAGCAAACCGGAGGGCCCGCGTGGACGAGAGATCGGCGAGCATTCCGCTGGGTGTCGTGATCCGCCGCCAGCCTGGCGTGACGCGATGGGCGAAATGGGTCTGGCGGGCCGTTGCCGTGCTGCCCGGGGCGCCCCCGGGCGGGTGGCGCGAGTTGCGGCGCGAGGGCGAGGCGATCGAGTATCTTGCAGCGACTCTGCCGCTGACCCTCCACCGCGCCGACACCGAGGCCTATCGCATCGTCCTGTCATCGGTGCAGCCCAGTGTGTTCGTCGTCTTGCACCCGATCGACAACGCCGACCCAGATCGGCCATACAAGGTTCATTCCGTCACGGTTTCGGCACATGAGGCGCAGCAGGCACTCGACACCGGCGAAGAGGTCGTCGAGCCCGTGCCGATGCCGGCCGATCTGGTCGCCTGGATGGCCGATTTCGTCGAGCGCCACCATGTTGACGAGGCGTTCGTCAAGCGCCAGCGTGGGCCACGGGTTGAGGGCCGCGTCGAGGACGGCAAGGGCGATGCCCGGATCCGCCAGGTGGGTGATGTCTATCGCAGTCCGCACGGCAAGCGGAAGGAGAGCCTGCAATGAGCCGCGGGCGCACTCATTCCGAGAGCGACTTCATCGGCCGCTGGTCGCGGCTCAAGCGCGAGCGCGCGACATCGCTCGAGGTCGACGCCGATCAGATGTATTCGACCCCGACGCAGGACGCGGCAGCCGGGTCGCCGGCACCTGATGCCGCAGCGCAGGCACCGAAGTCCGACGCCGACATCCTGGCCGAACTTGGCCTTCCGGACCCCGAGACGTTGACGGGGAGCGATGACTTTACCGCCTTCATGACCAAGGCCGTCCCCGAGCATCTGCGCCGCGCGGCGCTGCGTCGGCTGTGGGTGTCGAAGCCGATCTTTTCGGCTTGCGACGGACTGATCGATTACGCCGACGACTATACCGATGCGGCCGTTGCCGTGGGCAAGCTTGCGACCAGCTACACGGTCGGCCGCGGGTTCATGACCGAGGAGGAGATCCTGCCGCCTCGCGGGCATCCCGAGCATCAGCCGGAAGTCCCCGTTGCCGCTTCGGCATCTGCGGAGACGGCAGACCCGGAGGACGCGCCTTGGCCCGATGGCGGCAGTGATGCTCCGGGCGATGATGGCTCGGCTGTTGCCGAGGCAAGCCAGGACCCGAGCGAGGCGGACGCGATCGGCTTAGCCCAGCCCGCGGATAGAGTGGCCGACGCGGTCGATCCCGCCCCGGAGGCCCCCGGGGGGGCTGTCGCGCCGTCGCGGGCGCGCATACGCTTCCGTCTGACGGATTCGTGACGCGCGCAGTGCCAATTCAGGGCGGGGAATTGGTCAAGCCGATTGACCCCATGCGAAAGTTGCGCATAGCTTCGGAGGTGGAAAGGAATCTTTCCGGTATCGTGCGCGAGACAACGAGATAACAAGGCGCCCCGGAGGCGCCGTCGGGAGGGAAGCTTGGGAGTTGCAGCGCCCGTAAGCGAGGTCGCCGAGGAGGATATCCTCCGCGCGGATCTCTATGATCTTCTCGGAGCGTTGCTGGCACGGCCGCCGTCGCGCGCGCTGATCGAGCGGGTCGCGGCACTGAGCGGCGACGAGGGCGAGATCGGCCGGGCGGTGACCGCCTTGGGGCGCGTCGCTCGTGCAACGACCGAGCGCACCGCCGAGCGTGAATTCAATGTTCTTTTCATCGGGCTGGGCCGCGGCGAACTGCTGCCCTATGCCAGCTATTACATGACGGGTTTCCTGCACGAGCGCCCGCTTGCCGTGCTGCGGGGCGACATGGCGCGCCTGTCGATCGCGCGCGCGCCCAATGTCTACGAGCCCGAGGACAACATCGCCTCGCTGTGCGAAATGATGGCAGGGCTGATCCGCGGGCGCTTCGGCGCGCCGGCATCGCTTGGGGCACAGCGCGACTTCTTCAACGCGCATGTCGGGCCCTGGGCGGGCCATTTCTTCTCGGACCTCGAGGCGGCGCAGGGATCGGTGCTCTATGCCCCGGTCGGCGCGATCGGGAAGGCGTTCATCGAGATCGAGCGCGAAGGGTTCCGGATGGGGGCGTGACGCCTCCGTTCGACGTCAAGCCGGACGACCACGTCCGGAAAACCACCGGCGGCCCGGACGCGGGCCGTCCAGGAAGGCAAGGACGGACCGCGATCGGGACGTCATGACTGGGAGATGAAGCGCATGAGCGACGAGATGAAGGCCGCAAGCCGGCGCGATTTCCTCAGGCTCGCAGGGCTCGCCGCTCCGGCGGCGGCGGTGACCGTGGTCACCGGCGCACCTGCCGAGGCCGCGGCACCTGCCAGCGTCGAGGGATATCGCGAAACCGACCACGTCAGGAAGTTCTACGAGACCGCCCGCTTCTGATCGAAGCGGCAAGCGGGGAGGGCAGGTGCCCATAGCCCCGCGCCGGTGCTCGTGGCGGGCTCAGCCCGGTTCTCAGGGGAGAAGTTGAATGCTCAGGAAAAAGACCGACGGGGCGACGAGGAGCCCGCGCGAAGCGTCTGTCCTGTCGAGAGTTGCGCGGACGGCGGTAGATCGCCGCGGATTCCTGCGCGGCTCGGGGCTCGCGATCGGCGGGCTCGCGGCGCTGGGCGCCGTGGGCGGCACGGTGCGCAAGGCCGAGGCCGCGGCGCCGGGAACCGGGGCGATCGAGATCAGGAAATCCGTCTGCACCCACTGCTCGGTCGGCTGCACCGTGCTGGCCGAGGTGCAGAACGGCGTCTGGACCGGGCAGGAGCCCGGCTGGGACAGCCCCTTCAACCTTGGCGCCCACTGTGCCAAGGGCGCGTCAGTGCGCGAGCACGCGCATGGCGAGCGCCGGCTGAAGTATCCGATGAAGCTCGTGAACGGCGAATGGACCCGGGTCGACTGGGCGACCGCCATCAACGAGATCGGCGACAAGATGCTCGAGATCCGCGAGAGTAGCGGGCCCGACAGTGTCTACTGGCTCGGCTCGGCCAAGCATTCCAACGAGCAGGCCTATCTGTTCCGCAAGTTCGCGGCCTACTGGGGCACGAACAACGTGGATCACCAGGCCCGGATCTGTCACTCGACCACAGTCGCAGGTGTCGCGAACACCTGGGGCTATGGCGCGATGACCAACAGCTACAACGACATCCACAAGTCGAAGGCGATCTTCCTGATCGGCGGCAACCCTGCCGAGGCGCATCCGGTGTCGCTCCTGCACCTCCTGAAGGCCAAGGAGGAGAACAACGCGCCGCTGATCGTCTGCGACCCGCGCTTCACCCGCACGGCCGCGCATGCCGACGAGTATGTTCGCTTCCGCTCGGGCACCGATGTGGCGCTGATCTGGGGCATCCTGTGGCACATCTTCGAGAACAAGTGGGAGGATGCCGAGTTCATCCGAACCCGCGTCTGGGGTATGGACCAGATCCGTGCCGAGGTCGCGAAGTGGACCCCCGAGGAGACCGAGCGCGTGACCGGCGTGCCGGGCCGTCAGCTCGAGCGCGTCGCTCGCACGATGGCGAACAACCGGCCCGGCACCGTGATCTGGTGCATGGGCGGCACCCAGCATACCAACGGCAACAACAACACGCGCGCCTACTGCGTCCTGCAGCTTGCACTGGGCAACATGGGCGTCGCGGGCGGCGGCACGAATATCTTCCGCGGCCATGACAACGTGCAGGGTGCGACCGACCTCGGCGTGCTGGCCGACACGTTGCC
>JAVVFE010000148.1:0-7509 GCA_032251175.1 Thermohalobaculum sp. | reverse complement strand
TTGACCCGGGGCCTTCCTCGCGGGGCGCGCGCAGCGCGCGTCGAACCTGCCGCAGCCGCCTGGGCCTGACCGGGCCGCGGCACCCGATTTCAAGGCGGCTCCGGATCAGGCCCGGAGCCCGTATCACACGGAGCGCACCGCGCCATGACCTCGACCCTGAAATGCATCTCGCCCGTCGACGGCTCGGTCTATGCCGAGCGCCCCGTGATGGACCCCGCCGCCGCCCGCCGCGCCGTGGCCTCCGCCCGCGCCGCCCAGAAGGACTGGGCCGCCCGGCCGCTGGCCGCGCGCATCGCGCTGGTCGAAGCCGGCGTCGCCGCCCTCGTTGCCATGAAGGACGAGGCGGTGCCCGAGCTTGCCCACATGATGGGCCGCCCGACCCGTTACGGCGGCGAGTTCGGCGGCGTGGTCGAGCGCGCCTCCTACATGGGCTCGATCGCCGAAAGCGCGCTGGCGGCCCTGGTGATCGAGGACTCCCAGCGGTTCGAGCGGCGCATCGCGCGCGAGCCGCATGGCGTGGTGTTCGTGATCGCGCCCTGGAACTACCCCTATCTGACCGCGATCAACACGGTCGCCCCGGCGCTGATCGCGGGCAACGCGGTGGTGCTCAAGCACGCCACGCAAACCCTGCTGGCGGGCGAGCGCATGGTGCGCGCCTTCACCGCGGCGGGCGTGCCGGGGGATGTGTTCCTCAACCTGTTCCTCGACCACGCCACCACCGAGACGCTGATCGCCGAGCGCGCCTTCGACTTCGTCAACTTCACCGGATCGGTGAATGGCGGGCGCGCGATCGAGCGCGCCGCCGCCGGCACTTTCACGCCGCTGGGGCTGGAACTGGGCGGCAAGGACCCGGGCTATGTCATGGAGGACGCCGACATCGATTGGGCGGCCGACGTGCTGATGGACGGGGCGATGTTCAACTCGGGCCAGTGCTGCTGCGGCATCGAGCGGATCTATGTCCACCGCGCGCGCTTCGACGAGTTCGTCGCGAAGTCGGTCGAGATCGTCTCGAAGCTGAAACTGGGCAACCCGTTCGACGCTGCCACCACGCTGGGGCCGATGGCGAACGCGCGCTTCGCGTCAGAGGTCCGCGCCCAGACTGCCGAGGCGGTGGCGATGGGCGCGAAGCCCCTGATCGACGCCGCGCTGTTCCCGCAGGACGACGGCGGCACCTATCTGATGCCGCAGATCCTGACCGGCGTCACGCACCAGATGCGGGTGATGCGCGACGAGAGTTTCGGCCCCGTGGTCGGCATCATGGCCGTGGCCGATGACGAGGAGGCGATCAGCCTGATGAACGACTCGCCCTACGGCCTCACCGCCTCGCTCTGGACCGCCGACCCCGACCGCGCCGCCCGCATCGGCGCGCGGATCGAGACCGGGACCGTCTTCATGAACCGGGCCGACTATCTCGACCCCGCGCTGTGCTGGACCGGCTGCAAGGACACCGGGCGCGGCGGCGCGCTGTCGGTGATCGGCTTCCACAACCTGACCCGCCCGAAATCCTACCATCTGAGAAAGGCCAAGACATGACTCTCCGGGCCAACTGGTCCTACCCGACCGCGATCCGCTTCGGCGCGGGCCGCATTTCGGAACTGCCCGAGGCCTGCAAGGCCGCAGGCATCGCGCGCCCGCTGCTGGTGACCGACCGCGGTCTCGCCAAGCTGCCGGTGACGGCGAGGACGCTCGACATCCTCGACGCCGCCGGGCTGGGCCGCGCGATGTTCGCGGAGGTCGATCCGAACCCCACCGACGTGAACCTCGCCGCCGGCGTCGCCGCCTTCAGGGCGGGCGGGCATGACGGGGTGATCGCCTTCGGCGGCGGCTCGGGGCTCGATCTGGGCAAGCTCGTGGCCTTCATGGCGGGCCAGACCCGGCCGGTCTGGGACTTCGAGGATATCGGCGACTGGTGGACGCGGGCCGATGCCGCGAAGATCGCGCCGAACGTGGCGGTGCCCACCACCGCCGGCACCGGCTCGGAAGTTGGCCGGGCGGGCGTGGTCACGAACTCGGAAAGCCACGTCAAGAAGGTGATCTTCCACCCCAGGATCCTGCCCTCGGTGGTGATCGCCGACCCGGAACTGACGGTGGGAATGCCCAAGGCCATCACCGCGGGCACCGGCATGGACGCCTTCGCCCATTGCCTGGAAGCCTATTGCAGCCCGTTCTACCACCCGATGAGCGCGGGCATCGCGCTGGAAGGGATGCGGCTGGTCAAGGACTACCTGCCCCGCGCCTACCGGGACGGCACCGACATCGAGGCGCGCGCACAGATGATGTCGGCGGCCGCAATGGGGGCGGTGGCGTTCCAGAAGGGGCTGGGCGCGATCCACTCGCTCAGCCACCCGCTGGGCGCGCTCTACAACACCCATCACGGCACGACGAACGCGGTGGTGATGCCGCCCGTCCTGCGCTTCAACCGCCCCGCGATCGAGGAGCGGATCGGCCGCGCCGCCGCCTATCTGGGCATCGCGGGCGGCTTCGACGGGTTCTACGACTGGGTGATGGCGATCCGCGCCGAGCTTGGCATCCCGGCCAACCTCACCGCCATGGGCATCGGGCCGGAGAAGTTCGACCAGATGGCCGCGATGGCGATTGTCGACCCAACCGCCGGCGGCAACCCGGTCGAACTGACGCTGGACGCGGCGCGCAAGCTGTTCGACGACTGCCTGTGACACGATCGCGCCGGGCGGCTCCCGTTCGGGACCGCCCGGCGCCTTCCCCCCCGGGAGCCCTGCTCAGAAGACGAAGTCGGCCGCGTCGAGCGTCGCGTTGCCGCGCGCCAGCGTCACGGTGATGCTGTCGTCGTCGCCGAGGGCGATCTCGTAGCTGCCGCTGCCCAGATCGGTGATCGCGAGATCGCCGAAGCCGAGCCCGGTGGCCGACAGATCGATCCGGTCGGCGCGCTCGAGCGATGCGACCGTGTCGTGCCCATCGCCCAACGCGAAGACGAAACGGTCGGCCCCCCGGCCGCCGTCCAGCCAGTCGTCGCCCGCCCCGCCATGGATCAGGTCGGCGCCGTTGCCGCCGCGCAGGGTGTCGTCGCCCAGCCCGCCCGAGAGCCGGTCGCGCCCGTTGCCGCCGAAGATCGCGTCATCGCCCGCGCCACCGAAGATGTCGTCGGCGCCGTTGCCGCCCCGGATCTCGTCGTCGCCGCCGCGCCCGTCGATCCGGTCGGCCCCGTTGCCGCCCGCGATCAGGTCATCGCCGATGCTGCCCGCGATGGTATCCGCCCGGCGGGTCCCCTCGATCTCGCGGCCAAGCTCGATGGCGTAGAGCGCGGTGGTGCCCGATACCTCGAACGACACCGCGATCTGCGCGACGCCCGTGGGGCTGTCCTCGGCCGGGATAAACTGGATCACCTCGGGGCTGACATTGCCGTCGGCCTGCGCGTCGATGTAGTCGAGGAAGCGCGCATTGGCGGGGTCGCTGACGTCGTAGACCATGATGCCGCTGTCGCGCTCGAGCCCGATGAAGGCCAGCGTCACGTCGCCCACGCGGCCGATGGCGATGGCCTCGGGCTCGGGGCCCTTGTTGTCCGAGCGGTTCTCGTCCACCACGTCCGCGTCGTCCGAGGGGAAGCCGTCGTTGTTGAAGGCGTTCGGCACCCGCAGCGCGGCGATGATCTGCTCGAAATCGTCGCCCGAGTCGAACACCACGTTGCCATCGGTGTCGAAAATGGTGAACGAGCGCGAGCCATAGCTGTGCAGCACCTCGATCAGGCCGTCGCCGTCGGTGTCGCCGTCGATGTTCGAGAAGGTCAGCCGGCCGAGCCGCGTGTTGTCGGCCAAGGCGGCGGCGATCGCGGGGTCGATCTGCAAGAGGTCAACCTCGCCGTTCGAGAGATCCCCATCCACCAGCGCGCGGCCGCGCGATTCGTCGAAGTCGCGGCTGTCGCCCTCGTTGGCGGTGAAGATGAAGGTCTGGCCATCGATCTCGCTCACGGCGATGGCGTCGGGCATCCGCAGGCCCTGCACCTCCACCTGCTGGATGGCGATCGCATCGTCGCGGTCCGAGGGGTCGATGCCGAAGCCGGCCTGCGCGTGATCGACGGTGCCGAGCGGGATGATCTTCTCCCAACTGCGGCTCGCGAGGTCGAAGACGGCGATGGCGTTGGCTTCCTGAAGCCCGACATAGAGCTTCCCGTCCGGCCCTTCGGCGATGTATTCCGGCTCGAAATCGGTCGAGGGCAGGCGGCCCGGGAAGATCCGCACGCCGGCCGCGCGCAGATCGTCCACCACCGCGTCGAAGCCGTCGAAGGTGAAGGTCTCGGCCGTCCCGGTCGCGACATCGACGATCGAGATCGAACCCTTCGGGTCATCGGCGTCCTCGGGCTCGCCCTCGTTCGCGACGAAGATCAGCGTGCCGTCCTTGGAATAGGTCAGCATGTCGGGCAGGTTGCCGACCTCGACGGTGTCGATCGGCGTGCCGTCGAGGGCGAAGCGCGCGACCACCCCGTTCGCGCCCAGCGTGGGATCGGCGAGATTGGCGATATCCACCGCCACCGCGATGCCATCGGCGCTGACATCGACCGACTGGAGCCCGTCGAAGCCCGGGATCGTGGTGAGGTCGAGCGAGCCGACCAGCGCGCCGCTGACGGCGTCGAAGATATCGATCCGGTCGGCGGCGCCATTCGTCACATAAAGCCGCCCGTCGAAATAGGCCACGACTTCGGACCCCGTCTCGCCCGAGCCGCTGTCGAACACGCGCGTCAGGTCGACGCCCAGCGTCGAGGCGTCGCGCTCGGTGGTCGACAGCTCGGCACTCAGGCCGGCGGTGAAGGCGGGCAGCAGGCCCGCGCTGGAAAAGCTGTTGAGCGGCATGGGAAATTCCTCGGGGTCAGGGAACTGCGGTGATCCGGGCGGCTGCGCGCACAGGCGCCGGGCAGAGCTAGCCGCGTCCCGCGACAGGGCCTTGACGCAAACGCAAAGCTTTTGTGACCCACCCACCGGCGTCGGCACGGGGGTCGTGGCGGGCCATCCGGTTGCCGCCCGGCGCCGCCCCGTGGCGTCTTGCGCCGGGGCGGGCAATCGGGAAGGGTGTGCCATCGTCCCCTTGCCGCGCCCGAGCAGGCCATGCCACCCGCCCTTGCTCCCATCCTTGGCGATGCCGCCAACCGCCCGCGCGCCGCGCGCCCGACCGGGCGGGCTGCGTGAGCGCGCCCGCGCCGCGGGTCGATGCGGCCGTGGGCGGTCTGCTCGCGGCGCTGCTCGGGCTGATGATGCTGGCCGAATGGACGGGCGCGGCCGGGTTCCGGCAGGCGGCAGGGCTTGCGGTGCTGCCGCTGGTCGCGCTGCTGACGCTGCATGTGAGCTGGCCGCGGCGGGTGTTCGTGATCGTGGCGGGCGCGCTGGCGGCGGCGGCGGCGCTGACGCGGACGGACTGGGCGGCGATCACCGGGGCGGCGCTGGGCACGGCGGCCTTCATCGGCGCCTTCTTCACCGCGCTCGCCACGCTCCGGAACGCCTCGGCCAGCTCGCCCGCGATCCAGACCTGCGGCCGGTTCCTGGCCGACCAGCCGCCGGGGCGGCGCTATGCGGCGCTGACAGTGGGCGGGCATCTGTTCGGCATGCTGCTGAACTATGGCGCCCTGGTGCTGCTGGGCAGCCTGGCCGAGGCGAATGCACAGCGCGAGGCGGATGCCGAGATCCGCGGCCACCGCATCCGGCGCATGCTGCTGGCCATCCAGCGCGGGTTCGTCTCGACCCTGGCCTGGTCACCGCTGGCTTTCGCGATGGCGATCTCGACCACGCTGGTGCCGGGGGCGAGCTGGGCCGAAGCCGCCCTGCCCTGCCTGGGTAGCAGCCTGATCCTGGCCGGCACGGGCTGGGCGCTCGACACCGTGTTCAAGCCGCGCCTCAGCCACCCGCCGCCGCCCCGCACCCGGCCCGAGGGGTCGTGGGCGAGCCTGTGGCCGCTGGTCGTGCTGCTCGCGATCCTTGCGGTCAGCGTGGGCGGCCTGCATGTCGCGGCGCAGGTCTCGGCCGTGGGCGTGGTGATGCTGGTCGTGCCGCTGTTGTCGCTGGGCTGGATCGCGGTCCAGAACCTCGGCCGGCACCCGCTGGCGCAGGTGGCGGCGCGGGCGCGCGACTACGCGGTGCGCGATCTGCCGGCCTACCGATCCGAGCTGGTGCTGCTGACCATGGCGGGCTTCATCGGCACGCTGGGCTCGCGCCTTCTGGGTCCGCTGCTGGGCGGCGAGGGCGACATGCTGGCCGGCGTCCCCGGCTGGCAGGTGCTGGTCGCGCTGGTCTGGCTGATCCCGCTGACCGGGCAGTTGGGGATGAACCCGATCCTGTCGGTCTCGCTGGTCGCGCCGATCCTGCCGCCGGCGGCGGCGATGGGGGTGAGCCCGACCGACATCATCGTCGCCATCACCGCCGGCTGGGCGCTGAGCGGAGCAAGCTCGCCCTACACCGCCACGACGCTGCTGATCGGCGCGCTGGGCAAGGTCAGCGCGCGCGAGGTGGGGTTGCGCTGGAACGGCAGCTACACGCTGGTCTGCGGCGTCCTGCTGTCGGTGTGGGTGGGGCTCAACGCCCTGGCCTGAGGCCCCGCGAGGCTGGACGCGCGCGCGCGGAAATGTCAGGTTCTGGCGCGATGCCGCACCGGGCGCAGGCCCGCGCGGCACGATGGCAGGGCATGGGGGGCCTCGCATGGACGAGCCGACGATCGCCGCGCGCAGCCGCCGGCGCGCGCGTGGCTTCACGCTGATCGAACTGCTTGCGGTGCTGGTGATTCTCGGCCTGATCTCGGCCTTGGTGGCGCCGCGGGTGTTCGGCTTTCTCGGCCGCGCCAAGCACGAGACCGCCGGCACGCAGATCGACCGGCTGGACGGCATTCTCGACATCTACCGCCTCGAGACCGGCACCCTGCCGACCGAGGCGCAGGGCCTTGGCGCGCTGCTGAGCGCGCCGGCGGGCGTGGCCGGCTGGAACGGCCCCTACATCAAGAAGGCCGAGAGCCTGACCGACCCCTGGGGCGCGCCCTACATCTATCGCAACCCGGGCAGCGAGAACCGGCCCTACGAGATCGTCTCGCTCGGCGCCGACGGGCGGCCGGGGGGCACCGGCGACGATGCCGACCTGAACAACTGGGAGTGAGCGATGTCCGCGCCGGGCCATCGCGCGCGCGGCTTCACGCTGATCGAGATGCTGGCGGCGCTGGCGGTGCTGGCGATGGTGGCGATGATCGGCGCGCCGCTGGGGCTGCGGGCGCTCGACGGGATGGAACTGCGCAGCAGCGTCCGGAAGCTGGCCGCGGCGCTGGCCGAGACGCGCGCGCGGGCGATCGGCGCCGGGCGCCCGACGGTGCTGACGCTGGATGCCGCGCCGCCCGGATACCGCATCGCCGACGGCCCCGGGGTGGCCCTGCCCGAGCGGGTTGCGCTGGTTGCGCGCGGCGCGGCCGAGATCGCCGATCCCGCGCCTGATGGGGGCGGCGCCGAGGCGCTGCGGATCGCCTTCTTCCCAGACGGCAGCAGCACCGGGGGCAGCGTCGTCCTGCGCC
>JAVVFE010000147.1:0-7528 GCA_032251175.1 Thermohalobaculum sp. | reverse complement strand
GCCGGAAAGCTGGTGCGGATAGCGCCCGGCAAGCGTGGGGTCAAGGCCGGCGCGGGCGAACCAGTCGGCGACATAGGCGGGGGCAGCGGCGCGGGTCACGAGGCCGTGCGCGATCGGCCCCTCGGCCACCGCCTCGCCCACCTTCATGCGCGGGTCGAGCGAGGCGAAGGGGTCCTGGAACACCGTCTGCACCCGCGTCGTCGTCTTGCGCCCGCCCGCCATCACCGGCGCGCCGTCCAGCAGCACGCGCCCGGCATCCGGCGCCAGGATGCCGGCGGCGAGGCGGCCGAGGGTGGACTTGCCGCTGCCGGATTCGCCGACGAGGCCCAGCGTCTCGCCGTGCGCGATCTCGAGCGTCACGTCGCTGACCGCCTGCACCGCGCGGGTTTCGACCGCGGCGCCCAGGCGCGCGGCGATGCGCTCGCCCAGCGTCAGGTTCGGGCCGAAATGGCGGCTCACCCCCTCGATGCGCAGGAAGGCGCTCATACCCCGGCCTCGGCATCCACACCCACCGGCCGGAAGCAGCGCCAGCCCCGCGCGCCGTGGCGTTCGAGCGCGGGCTGGGTGCCGCAGACCGCGGCCGCACGCGGGCAGCGCGGCGCGAAGGCGCAGCCCGGCGGCAGCGCCATCAGCGAGGGCGGCGCGCCGGGGATCTGCACCAGCGGCGCGCCGGGCCGAGCGGTCGCGGGCAGCGAGCCGATCAGCGCGCGGGTGTAGGGATGGCGCGGGTCGCGCAGGACCGCGGCGGTCGGCCCGTCCTCGACCACGCGGCCGGCATACATCACCAGTAGCCGGCTCGCGAGGCTCGACACCACCGCAAGGTCGTGGCTGATCCAGATCATCGCCGTCCCCATCTCGCGCGCGAGGTCGCGCATGGCTGTCAGGATCTGCGCCTGGATCGAGACATCGAGCGCGGTGGTGGGCTCGTCCGCCACGATCACGCCGGGGCCATGCAGCAGCGCGATGGCGATGGCGACGCGCTGGCGCATGCCGCCCGAAAATTCGTGCGGATAGGCGTTGAGCCGGGCGGGCGCCGACGGGATGCCGACCCGGGTGAGAAGATCCACCGACCGGGCCGCGGCAGCGCGCGCGCTCACGCGCTCGTGCGCCTCGATCGCCATGCGCATCTGCTGGCCGATGGTCAGCATCGGGTTGAGCGTGGCGATCGGGTCCTGGAAGATCATCGCGATCTCGCGCCCGCGCAGGCGGCGAAGCTCGCGCTGGGGCAGGCCCACCAGTTCCCGCCCGTTCAGCCGGATCGAGCCCTCGACGATCCGGCCGGGGCGGTCCACGAGGCCCAGCAGCGAGAAGCCGGTCACGGTCTTGCCCGATCCGCTCTCGCCCACCAGCCCCACGATCTCGCCGCGCGCGAGCGAGAACGAGACGCCGTCGACCGCCTTCACCACGCCGGCGCGGGTCTCGAAATGGGTTCGCAGCCCCTCGACGCGCAGCACCTCGGGGCCGGTCATTTCCTGAGCCTCGGGTTGAACTGGTCGCGGATCTGGTCGCCGACGATGTTGATGGCGACGATCAGGATGATCAGCGCAATGCCGGGATAGACCGAGATCCAGTAGCGCCCGCTCATCATGTAGCGGAACCCGTTGGCGATCAGCATCCCCAGCGAGGGCTCGGTCACCGGCAGGCCGAGGCCGAGGAACGACAGCGTGGCCTCGAGGCTGATGGAATTCGCGATCTGGACGGTCGCGACCACGATCAGCGGCGGCATGCAGTTGGGCAGCAGGTGGCGCAGCACCACGCGCCGCCCGCTGAGCGGCGTGGCAAGCGCCGCCTCGATGTAGTCCTTGCGCCGCTCGGCGGTCGCCGCGCCATAGGCGGTGCGCGCGAAATAGGCGTATTGCGCCGCCACCAGCGCGCCGATCAATTGCGCCTTGCCCTGCCCCAGCAGCGCCACCAGCACCAGCGCCAGCAGGATCGCCGGGAAGGAAAGCTGGAGATCGACGATGCGCATGATCACCGCCTCGAGCCGCCCGCCGAGATAGGCGGCGAGGATGCCAAGCGTGGTGCCCACGCTCAGCGCCACCGCGCCGGCCGCAAGGCCGATCTGGATCGAGATCCTGAGCCCGTGGAAGATCGCCGACAGAAGGTCGCGCCCCTGTGGGTCGGTGCCCAGCAGATGCGTGTAGCCCCCCGAGCCGACGAAGCCCGGCGGGCGGCGCGCGTCGAGCAGCGACAGGGTCGCAAGGTCATAGGGGTCCTGCGGCGAGATCAGCGGCGCGAACAGCGCAAGCCCGATCATTGCCACCACCACGCCCAGCGCCACCAGCGCCACGCGGTTCTCGCGGAACTCGGCCCAGAAGCGGCCGAAGGGGGTGGCCGGCGCGCTCATGCCCGCGCGCCCGAGCGGATGCGCGGGTCGATCAGCGCGAACACCAGATCGACGGTGAAGTTGATCGTCACGAACAGGAAGGCGGTCAGGATCAGGTAGGCCACCATCACCGGGCGGTCGAGCACGCCGATCGAGTCGATGATCAGCTTGCCCACCCCGGGCCACGAGAAGATCGTCTCGGTCACCACCGCGAAGGCGAGCGTCGAGCCCAGTTCAAGCCCGAACACCGTGATGATCGGGATCGAGATCAGCTTGAGCACATGGCGGCGCAGGATCACGCCCTCGGAAATCCCGGCGGCGCGGGCGAACTTGATGGTGTCGGTCAGCATGATCTCGCGCGTGCCCGCGCGTGCCAGCCGGATCATCATCGCCAGCTTGAACAGCGCGAGATTGACCGCCGGCAGCACGATGTGGCCAAGCCCGTCGCGGGTGAGGAAGCTCCACTCGATGCCCAGCACGCTGAGCGTCTCGCCCCGCCCGCCTGCCGGCAGCCAGCCCAGCGAGACCGCGAAGGTCAGGATCAGGATCAGCCCGACCCAGAACGAGGGCACCGAGAATCCCAGCACCGACAGCGCCATGATCGCGCGCGCAACCGGGCTTTCGGGCCGGTAGCCGGCATAGATTCCGAGCGTGACGCCCAGCACGGTCGCGGTGATGACCGAGATCAGCACCAGTTCCAGCGTCGCCGGCAGCCGCCCGCCGATCAGGTCGAGCACCGGGATGTTGTAGACGAAGGACCGCCCGAAATCGCCCTCGAGCAGGTTGCCGACGAAGATCGCGTATTGCTCCCACAGCGGGCGGTCGAGGCCGAGGCGCGCGATGGTCTCGGCGCGGATCTCCTGCGTCGCGTCGGGCGGGATCACGATGTCGACCGGATTGCCGATGGCATAGACGCCGCAGAACACGATGACCGACATCGCGGCCATCACGAGGGCAGCCTGCAGCAACCGCTGGATGACGAAGCCGAGCATGCCGCTCTCCGCACCGGGCAAGGGCAGGGCCGGGCAGCGGACGCCGCCCGGCCCCGGTGTCGTCGCGCGCCGCCCTCAGCCCTTGGGCGTGATGAAGAAGGCGAGCGTATCCTCGTCGAAGCGCGGCGCGAAGGTCACCTTGCCGGCCTTTGCCGCCCAGACGGTCTGGAGCTGCACGATCGAGATATAGGCCTTGTCGGCCATCGTCAGCGCCATCGCCTGCTCGTAGAGCACACGGCGCTTGTCGGCGTCGAGTTCGGTCGCGCCCTGTTGCAGCAGTGCGTCGACCTTCTCGTTCTTGTACTCGATCCGGTTGAAGGCGCCGAGCTTGACGTCCGGGTTGTTGGAATGGGCGAGCGAGCCGAGCGTGTAGCTGGCCTCGCCCGTCAGGGTGCCCCAGCCGTTCATGAAGACCGAGTATTCGAGCCGCGCCTGCGCCGGGAAATAGACCGTCTTCGAGATCGCGTTGACATTGGTCTTGATGCCCACCTGGGTCAGCATCTGGCCGAGCCCCTGGCAGATCGCCCCGTCGCCCGGCAGCCGGTCGGCGGTGCAGTAGAGATCGATCTCGAAGCCGTCCGGGTAGCCTGCCTCTGCCAGCAGCGCCTTGGCCTTGGCCGGGTCGTGTTCGGGCATCGGGATGGCGGTGTTCGAGCCGAAGAAGCCCGGCGGCATCATCTGGTTGGCGGGCTTGCCCAGGCCCTCGAGCACGATGCCGACCATGGTCTCGCGGTCGATGGCGTGGTCGATCGCCTGGCGCACCTTGACGTCGCGCAGCGGGTTCTGCGGCAGGGCCGAGCCGTCCTTGGCGCGGACCTTCGGCGTCTGGGCCCGCTGGTCGAGTTGCAGGTTCATGACATAGACGCTGTCGCCGATGATGGTGTCGACCGAGGCGTCCTTCTGCAGGGCGAGATAGTCGACCGAGCTGACATAGTTGATCACGTCGACCTGGCCGGCCTTGAGCGCGGCGAGGCGCGAGCTGTCGTCGGGCATCTCCTTGCGGATCACCCGCTCCCACGGGCCCTTGCCGCGCCAGTAACCGTCGAAGCGCTCGAGCACCAGGTCGCCCTTGGGCTCCCAGCTCACCAGCTTGTAGGGGCCGGTGCCGATGGCGGCCTTGCCCGAGTTGAAGCCCGCCGCCGCCGTCTCGGGCGTCGAGTGGTCGCGCGCCGCGTCGGAGCTGACGATGAACAGGCGCACGAAGTCATAGGGGAGCGTCGCCGCCGGCCCGTCGGTGTGGATATGCAGCGTCAGGGGGTCGACGATCTCGACCTCCTTGACGCGGCGGACATAGATCGTGGTGGTGGTCGGCCCGGTGACGACCGGGATGCGCTCGATCGAGAACTTCACGTCCTCGGCGTCGAAGGCCGAGCCGTCGTGGAAGGTCACGCCCTCGCGCAGCTTGAATTCCCAGGTGTCGGCGTCGAGCGGGGTCCACGAGGTCGCAAGCCCGGGCTCGATCTGCAGGTCGGTGCCCGACCAGACCAGCGTGTCGAAGATGTGCTTGGCGGCCTCGGCATGGCTGCCCAGCGCGGAATAATGCGGGTCGAGCGATTCGGGTCCGCCGCGAACCCCCACCGTCAGCGTCTGCGCCTGCGCCGCCCCGGCCGACAGCGCCAGCGCGGCGGCGAGCAGGGCCAGTCTGGGAAAATGCATGTGTTTCATGCGAAGCCTCTCCTGTCGGTGTTCCGGCGGGGTCCTGGCGATCCCTTCCATTTGGAACTTGCGACAGGCAGGATGGGCGGCAATATTGGGGCGGTCAAGTTCGATATGGAACCAATCCCCCGACTCTTTCCGGATCGCAGCACCGATGATGACCAAGCGCCTCCGCATTGCCGCCGCGCCGCGGGAAGCCGCCGCCACCGGCGGCGCGTCCGAGATCGCGGCCCTTGGCGTCTCGGGCATGGACCGGATGATCGAGGCCAAGCTGTGGCGCAACCCGTGCTGGTTCGCGTTCCGCCTGAACTATCTCGCGCTGCGCTACAACGGGCCGCTCTATGACTGGGTGCGGCGGCGCTACGGGCTGAGCCGCCCGGAATATGTGGTGATCTATTCGCTGGCGCTGTGCGAGGGCGGGCAGGCGCGCGACATCACGCGCAGTTCGGGCTTTCCCAAGAACACGCTGTCGCGCGCGATTGCCCGGCTCGAGAAGGCGGGGCTGATCCTGCGCCGCGCCGATCCGGCCGACGCGCGCAATCAGGCGCTGTATCTGTCGGACGCCGGGCGCGCGCTGTTCGAGGCCACGCTGCCCTGCTTCGTCGCGCACGAGACGACGATGCTGGCGGGGCTGAGCGAGGACGAGCGCGCGACGCTGTCGCGCCTGCTGGCCAAGATGGTGCTGGGCGCGGGTGACTGGCCGACCGAGATTGCCGGGACGGGAGAGACCGCATGAAGATCGCCGAGATGAACTGGCGCGATGTCGAGGCGGCGGCCGCGCGCGACCCGCGCTGCGTGCTGCCGATCGGCTCGACCGAACAGCACGCGCAACTTTCGCTGTGTGTCGATGCGATCCTGGCCGAGCGCGTGGCGGCCGAGGCGGCGGCGCCGCTGGGCGTGCCGATCTTTCCGGTGATGCCCTATGGGCTTGCGCCCTATTTCGCGGCCTATCCCGGCACCGTGACGCTGCGGGTCGAGACCCTGCTGGCGGTGGTGCGCGATGTGGTCGCCTCGGTCCGCCGGTCGGGCTTCCGGCGCATCCTGATCGTCAACGGCCATGGCGGGAACAACCCGGTGGGGGCGCTGGCGCAGGAGCTGATGGCCGAGCATGGCGACATCGCGGTCAGGTTCCACAACTGGTGGAACTCGCCCCGCACCTGGGCGCTGGTGCAGCAGATCGACCCGACCGGCAGCCACGCGAACTGGATGGAGAACTATCCCTGGACGCGCCTGCCGCAGACCCCGGCGCCCGAGGGGTCGAAGCCGATCCCCGACCTGGGGCTGATGCGGGCCTCGCCGCCCGCGGGCGTGCGCGCGGTGCTGGGCGACGGCGCCTTCGGCGGCCCGTGGCAGCGCCCCGACGCCGAGATGCTGGCGATCTGGCAGACCGGCGTCGCCGAAACCCGCGAGGCGCTGGAGGGGCCATGGCCGGAGCTGGGATGACCGAACCCGTCCTGATCTGGGGGGCGGGCGCCATCGGCGGCACGCTGGGCGCCTACTGGGCGCGGGCCGGCGTGCCGGTGCTGATGGTCGACATCGTGGCCGGCCATGCCCGGGCCTGTTCGACCACGGGCCTTGCGATCGAAGGCCCGGTCGAGGACTTCCGGCAGGTCGTGCCCTGCGTCACGCCGCCCGAGGTCACCGGCACCTATGCGCGCATCGTGCTGGCGGTGAAGGCGCAGGCGACCGAAGCCGCGATGGCAGCACTTCTGCCGCATCTGGCGCCCGAGGGCTTCGTGCTGTCGGCGCAGAACGGGCTGAACGAGCGGGTGATCGCGCGCATGGCGGGGGCGGCTCGGACGATGGGCGCCTTCGTCAATTTCGGTGCCGACTGGCACGGGCCCGGCCGCATCCTGTTCGGCAATCGCGGCGCGGTGGTGGTGGGCGAGATCGACGGCACGATCCGCCCCCGCACGCGCGCGATGCACGACCTGTTGCGGATCTTCGAGCCCGAGGCGGTGCTGACCGACGACATCTGGGGCTATCTGTGGGGCAAGCTGGGCTATGGCGCGATGCTGTTCGCAACCGCACTGTCGCCCGACAGCATGAGCGCGTGCTTCGCCGATCCCGCCCGCGGCCCGGCGCTGATCGGGCTGGGGCGCGAGGTGATGGCGGTGGCGAAGGCCGAAGGCGTGCGCCCGCGCGGCTTCAACGGTTTTGAGCCCGCGGCCTTCATGCCCGGCGCGCCGGACGAGGCCGCGCGCGGCTCGATCGCCGCGCTCGCGGCCTTCAACGCCACCACCGCCAAGACCCATTCCGGCATCTGGCGCGATCTGGCGGTGCGCAAGCGCCGGACCGAGGTGGACCCGCAGGTCGGCGCGGTCGCCGGGATCGCGCGCACGCACGGCATCGCGACGCCGCTGCTCGACCGCCTGGTCGCCCTGATCCACGACATCGAGGAGGGCCGCCGCCCGCAATCGGCCGAGACCTTCGCGGCCCTGACGGCCGCGCCATGAGCGCGCGCGCGGCCCTCGTCACCGGGGTGGTGGGCGGCATCGGGGCGGCCATCGCCGCACGTCTGGCGGCAGACGGCGCGCGGGTCGTGGTGAGCGAC